>CANQOB010000063.1 GCA_947625385.1 uncultured Clostridia bacterium | reverse complement strand
GTGACTGTTCCCGCACCGAATATTGCAGGAGATGAAGATGAATACGAAGCGGTAACCCCCGAGAGGGATGAGAAGAAGCCGAATACAGAGGCTGTGATTTGCGGGCTTTTGGCACAGTTGGAGCTATTGAAGAACAGTACGGACGGGGAGAAGTGGGCGGAAGCGGCGGACATCTTTGCGGAAGCGCTCAAAAAGCGCCTCCCCGGCATGATCCATAGCGAAAAGGAAATTTCCGTGTTGTAGAGCAGGGCCTCGGGATTGTACGAAGACGTCTTGGACCTTGAGGAAGCGCTCGATCGCTCCGAAGAGGAGAACAAGATGCTTCGCGAAATGAATGACGTTCTTCGCAAGAAGAATGAATCTCTGAAACGCACGGAGGCGGATGGTGCAAGCGCTTGCACCTCGGGTGTTCCGCAGGACAAGCCTTAGCATGACCGAGGCAATACACAAAAGATTTTGACCATCTTCACAATTTCCCTCTATTGTGGTATGGCGGGCACCGTGGACGACAGTCTGAAGTCCCGCTGAATCTTAACCCGATCGCCAGAAGGCGTGGGAATAAAATTAAGTCCCGTACGGTTGGAAGCTGAACGGGCAAGGAGTAATTTATGGAAGGCAACAAGTCAATTTTTTTAGGCGTATCGATGATTCACAGCAACAAAAAGAATCAAGATTATCGAACCGTCGTGCTCTACACGCCGCCCTTTAAGGACGAGCGCGGATTCGAATATGGCGGGGTACAAAAGTATTTTACGCCGCTCGATAGCCGGCTCGGAATCGGAATCGGCATGGGTTCGATCGTAATTCCTGATTTTCATGTGAACGTGTATAGCAACCGTTCCGAGCTGAAAGATCTTGTGATCGTGTCGGAAACGCCGTATTCGGATAAAGATTTTCAATAACGGGAGGTGAATCAAGGGTCTCCGCAGGGGCAAGGGACGGTTCCTGCGGAGACAACCCTTGATATTTATAGAAATAACTCGTCCCAAAAATTCTTGAAACAAAAATTCACGTCCCGGTGAGAGTATGGAAGAGAAGGTTGTATCGTCGGACAATATCATTACGCGTGACGACTTTCTCGCGATTTCACGGCGTGTGCATTATAACGAATACTTTGCGGAATTTTACGAGCGCTTCGCAGAGGAAAACGAAATGCCGTATGTGGCTCCGGACGGAGAGATCAAATACGGTAAAGATAAGAAATTTCTCGATCGCGCAAAAGCGATGCGTGAGTGCGGAAAACTCATGCAATTCGATTACTACCGGAAGATGGGCTATAAAAATCTCATCCGGATGAATCGATGCCGTGACAGGTTTTGTTTGAACTGTATGGCATTGGAAGCAGATCAGCGGTTTGCGCAGTATGGGAAAGTGTTGGACAGTTTTTCAGCGACTTATGATCTATATCATATCGTATTTACTGTGCCGAATGTATCCGAATGGCGGCTTGCAGATACAGTAACGCTTATCATCGATCGATTTGCATATCTCATTCGTTATTTCAATGGGACAAAGCGGATCCATAATGTCGATTTTGAAAAATATGGATATGCAGGTGCGGTAAGATCTTTGGAAATTACCGTATCGAAGAAGAACGGGAGTTATCATCCGCATTTGCATTGTATGTTCATTCTGAAAAAAGGATTGCAGTTGCCCGGAGTATATTGGAATGGATTCAGCGAAGACAACCGCGGGCGAAGAGAGACCCGACTTTTCAGTGAGTTGGAAATGCTGTTGCAACGTATTTGGTGTTTGCTGATTTTGCGGATTGATGTTACGAAGCACAATATCGAACACATCGCAGAGCTGTGTGATTATCCCGACGGGTTCTCGGTGCTCGCCAATTTTTCGAACGGCGACTATCACGAAGTTTTCAAGTATGTGATAAAGGGCACGTTTGAGGAAGAGACATTGTTCAAATACGAGGCCGTGCGAACGCTTTATAAGGCGCTGTTCGGAAGGCGTAGCTACGAGACGTTCGGGATACTTCGAAGATATGATTTTAACGAGGTAGACGCCGATCTCGGGCTTGGCACTCCCGACGAGGCATTCGACCTATGGCTCGCGAAGCTGAAGAGCGAAGAGCTACCGAAGCGGATCGAGGAAAAACTCGACGAGATCCTGAGCGTTCTCAAAGATGAGAACGGGAATGGTGTGAAGTACGTTTCGAAGGCAACATTTTCGCGGCATTTCCACGCTCTGAGCGAAGAGGACAAATTGCTCTTCCTCGAGAGCCTTCGCAAGGCAGAAAGCGACGAGACGCAGGAAAAAATATAGGAGATTCTATGGCGAAAGAAAGTAAAGCCGTGGATAAGGACTTGCCGATCTGTCCCCTTTGGTACGGCGGGCATTGTCCGTATTGTGATTCAGACTATGAACTTTACGGATTTAGTAGTCATAGTGAAGGTCGCGAGGCAAACAGGTTGTGTTGCAGGACCCATAGAGACCCGACTGATGAAGAGCTACATGGCAAACTCTGAGGTGACGGAATGGTATGGAAGAAAAAGCCAACGAGAAAGTACAAACCGCGGAATGAATTTCGGCGGAATGATAGCCCTCATGCCGAAGGACATCCTCATTTTGTATTTGGCGAAACAAGAAGCGGGAAATATAAGTCTCTTGGCCTAACGACACATCCCGTCAAAGGAATACGGCATATCAAGTTAAGCCAAAATCCGAATCCAAAAAAGCGAGGCGAAGATTCTTATTTACAATTAGAAGTACATACGGCAAAGAAGGACTATTATACTGCTCCCTTGCCGAATTGGAAGTTTGCAAAAGATGATATGCCTATTGTGCGTCATCGAATCAAAGAATATAAAAAATCGACGAATCGTAAGCCGAAAAAGCGCAAAAAAAAGAAGTGAACTTCGTAAGTGTAATTTCATAGAATTACCCGCCGATGCGCATAATGCGTGTTTCACTTCTTGTCATCATCATACCTCCTTTCTTGGGGGAAGTCAAGCAAATTTGGCGGAGTGGAAAGAAATCTTTAGCCGCGAGGCGTGAGATAGAAAAAATTCAGACGGCGGGAGAGACCGCGAAGGAGTAAAATATGGCAAGAAAAAGCAAAGGCAACGATTTGAACAGACATATCTGTTCGGACAAGATCAAATGGGGGGCGGTCGTGGTTGCGATTCTGTTGCTTGCGATTGCTGTCGCGGCGGCGTGTACGCGCGGTTTTACGAGCGCCGATCCGTGGGGATGGTTTAGGAAGTCGGAGGATCCCGCGGCCGAAGATGCACCCGGCGGCGTGGTCGTAGAAGGCGACGCCGGAACGGGGATCTCCCTTGCGGCTTACAAGATCGCGCGCGAAGAGTTCGCGGACTACGGGATCATGCA
>CANQOB010000062.1 GCA_947625385.1 uncultured Clostridia bacterium | reverse complement strand
TCGGCCCGTTGGTCAAGAGGTTAAGACATCACCCTTTCACGGTGGTATCGTGGGTTCGATTCCCGCACGGGTCACCAGACATGGATAAATCCGAACACCCTTGTTCGGGTTTATTTTTTATAACAGGGGACGAAGCAAAGTTTCGTAAAAACCATCGGTTATGTCGGCGGGGGAAAGTTTTAGCTTCAAGCTTTGGGTCGCTATACGAAAAAGCTCCTATGTGCTAAACTATATCCAATCGGAACCAAGCCTATTAAACCGCCAACGCCTATTCGCTCGCGCGTATTTGTTTTGCGCATGCAAAACAAATCGCGCGAATTAAAGATTCTCTTCGAAACCAAAAAACTATTTCCGCGGACCAAGCGTAAACGAAAGAAATTCCACACTGCCTCTGCCCCGATAGGTGAAATACAGCGGCATGACGCCTTCTCCTACGAAGGGCGCCTTGACCGTCCGTTCGCCTCTGCCCGCGGGGACGGGAAGTTCGGCGCAGACTTCGCCCCGCTCCCGCGTGCGGACTTCGATCGTCCCGCCGCCTCTGCCCCGCAGCGTCACGGCGACCGACCCCGCCTCATCGAGCGAAAAACTGCGGAAGAGCGCCGTCGAGCCGCCGCAGAAGTTGGCGATGTATTGGTCGGGTCCGCATTCGCGGTCTTTGCCGCTCTGCGTGAGATAGGGGCGTCTGCCCTTCGGCTTTTTCATGACGCCCGAAAAGTAGCTCCCGCGCTCCGAATACAGCCCGCACGCGATGTATGCCGGATAGGTGCCCGTCCCTTGGAGGGGCGCGCCGTTCAGACCGCAGCTCGTGACCTCCGCCTGTCGGAATTTTCCGTTTTCAAAGACGATTTCCTCCGCGCATGCCTGCCGGGAGAACGCATTCCGGTTGGTGTGGCGGTGATAGAACACATGGTACCGCCCGCCGAGACGGATGACGCTGCCGTGCGTGTTCCCGAGCGGGGAGAGCGCGTTTTTCTCCGTCCTGCCGCATATCCCCACATCGCCGACGGAGACGAGCGTACCGCCGAACTCAAACCCCTTCGAGGGCTCGTCCGATACGGCGTAGCAGAGCTCATGACCGCGGAAGGAGCTGTAAATAAAGTAGTACTTCCCGTCGAACTTGCGCATGCTGCTCGCTTCGAAGAACTCATGACCCTCATAGGACGTGCCCTTGCCCTCCGCTCTGCCCTTCACGCCGAGATAGGTGAATTCCCCCTTGACGGTGAGCATGTCGCGCTCGAGCTCGAAACACATCGCGCCATGCTTCGAGGGCTTGTGCCCGCCGAGCAGGAACGCCGGGTACGCTACGGGACCGAAACCCGTATAGAGGTATCTTCTCCCGTCGTCGTCCGCAAACACCGCGGGGTCGTACTGCAAGGGCTCTTTCCGCCTGCCGACGGGGGTGCCGTCCCCGTACCGCACGAAGCCGTAAAATTCATAGCTGCCCGCAGGTTCGTCGCACACGGCGACCGAGACGAGCCCTTGGTAGCCGACGGTGTAATAGAGATAGTATCTTCCGTCCTCGCCGCGGCAGACGTCGGGCGCATACAGCGCATGAAGGACGCCCTTTTTGCCGAGAGGGTCCTGCATGCGGCGGTAGATCACGCCCTCGTAGCGCCAATCCGAGAGGTCGTTTTCGGGCGCAGACCAACAGACGTAATCGCCGAGACAAAACGACGCGCCGCCGAAGAGGTCGTGCGAGCCGTAGACGTAAACTCTGCCGCCGAAGAGGTGCGGCTCTCCGTCCGGAACGTATTCGTAGGAGGGAAGATAGGGGTTGAATGCCTGTTTCATAGTCGTTCGCTCCGAGACCATTGTATCATGCCGCACGGGAAGAATCAAGAACTATTCTCGGTTTTTTCGGACAATTTTTTCGCGCGACGAGTTTTGTTTCGCGCGATTTGTTTTGCATGCGCAAAACAAATCGCGCGAGCGAATGGGCGTTGGCGGCTTAATGGGCTTGGCTCCGATTGGATGTTTTAACGGACAGTAAGCCTGCGGTGGCGTGGCAAATGGGGTCGCGCAGCGCAAAAGCGTGGTTTTGCTCGCGCACAAATTTTAGAATTTGGGCGCGCGGCGGCATCATTCGATGCCGCCGCGCGCTTTTCTTTTCGCCGAAAATTTCTTATATAATAGGTAACTCGAAACCCGAAAATTGTGGAAATCCGAAAAAAATTTTCGGGTTTCGAAAATTTTTTTCTGAAAATTTCCAAAAACGCTTGACAAGCAGGGGGGGGTGGTATAATAGAATATGTCGTGACCATGAAATTTCGTGGATAACGGCAAATAAAATTTTTTTAGGAGGAATGTATGAACACCAAGAAATGGCTCACACTGGGACTTTCCGTGGCGCTCGCCGGCTGCCTCGGCTGGGCGGTCGCCGCCTGCGCTCCCACTCAGCCCAACCCGAACGAGGGCGACAAGCCCGGCATCAACAACCCCGACGACCCCAACACACCCGACAACCCGAACAACCCCGATGATCCGGGCGACACCCCCGACGCCGACCTCGACACCCGCGAATTCTGGGCGACAGGCTCCGGCGCAGGCGACCTCTCCTCGTCCAGCTGGACAGAACTCAAATCCGACTTCAAGCTCAAAAAGGAACCTCACAAAGACGCCGAGGGCTTTACGCTCTACACCATCCAATTCAAGATCTATGCCGGCGGCGATAAATTCAAGATTCGCCAAGACGAGCGCGATGAGAACAATGCCCTTGTCTGGACTGACGGCACCTATTTCGGTCTCAGCGAAATCAGGGACAATAACGGCACGTTTGTCGACATGGGGAACCAAGACGTCGGCGTCGCAAAGGGCAAGGACGGTGTTTACAAATTCACCGTACATACCAAACCTTCTCCCGCCCCTTGGAAGGACAACTACGTCAGTTGGGAGCTCGTAGAACCCGTAGCGGCGCCTACGACGACGGAGGACATGTACATCGTCGGCACGCTCAAATCCCGTCCTCAATCGCAGTGGCCTGATTACACGAACGTCAAAAATAATTGCATTCATATGACGTTCGACGGAACGGACACCTGGTACGCAGAAGTAGAACTTGCGAGGGGCGACCAATTCAAGGTCTATAACATATTGAACGAGCAATACTTCCCGTCTACCGCTAACCTTGGCTGCCCGAGCGGCGGGGATTGGTTGTACCGTGTATCGTGGACGGTAGGGCAAGATAGTGTCAAGATCGAGCACGTCCATAAGTACACAACGCAAGCGTACGACGGAGAAAATCACTGGATGAAGTGCCCGAAGGACGACGCAAGAGACGAGAGCACGGTCGAAGCCCACGATTTCTCGCAGGGTGACACCTGCAAGTGCGGGTTTCAACAGGAAGCCGACCCCGATTGGAAGATCAATGACGACGGCACGTTCCAGGAATATACGGGCGATTTCGTCAATAT
>CANQOB010000061.1 GCA_947625385.1 uncultured Clostridia bacterium | reverse complement strand
GCGGGACTACATCGCCCGACCCGAAAACTTCTCCAAGCAGACGTTCGCCTTCTCCAAACTGCGAATTTCGGCAGAATAAAAAAATCCCGTCGATTTTCACTTGACAGGGCACGGCGGGAATGCTATACTGAGACAGTCATCCGCCAACCGAAGAATGCACGGTGGCGGGGCATCCCGCAATTTTCTGCGGAAGCGGGTTCGATATTGTGGCGAAAGGGTGGGTTGGAAATCTCGCTCAAAACGCACCAAATCGGCCCCAAAACACCGCATTTCGCACGAAAAATCATGGGGTTGGAAGGCTCGGAAGCGAGCAGGGTTTCGTCCTTCCTATCTCCACCATGCCGCAGTGCGGCGAAACCCGAAAAAGTCCTTGCCGAACGGCAAGGACTTTTTGAAATGATTTCGGATAGGGGTCATCCCTTTGTCGATTTGAATGCCGCAAGCGCCTCGGGCGCGACGGAAACGATGACGCAGTTGCCGTTCACGATATCGAGCTTTTGCAGCGCATTGTAGGCGTCCTCGATCTCTTCTTCGGTGAGCCTGTCGCGGAGCGCCTCGACAAGGTCGTCATTGGACTTGAATTCGACGATCAGCGCGGTCTCGAGGATGCTCTTCTGAAAGACGTGGACGGTAGCGCGTTCGCCCGCGTCGCCGTAGAGCTCTTTGACTTGGTCCTTGTACTCGTCTTTGAGTTCGATCTCCTGATAGCCCTTGTCCTCGAGCGCGCTCTTGATGGGACCGAAGGTGTTCGCACAGGCGCACAGCCCCACGAGCAGAGCGGCGAGCACCGCGACTGCCGAGATCATTGCAAAAAGTTTCTTTTTCATAGTCTCTCTCCTTTTATGTTTTGTATGTATTATAGCCCAAGTGCGCAAAAAAATCATGAAAATTCAAAAAAACGAGCGGTCGGGCGCAACAAAAAGGACGGCGCATGCACGCCGTCCCGACAAGTTAGCCCTGTTTGATGATGGAGAGCGCTTCCGCCCATTTTTCCGCCAGATGCCCGTCGGATGCGACGATGTGGGCGCCGGGCGTTGCGATTTGGCTGAGGAACCTTTGGTCGGCTCCCGCACAGCCGATGGTGATGATCTCCACGCCCGCCTGCTTGATCGCCTGTGCGTCGGCGATGTGGTCGCCGTAATTCCATGCCCCGTCCGTAAAGATCACGAGGTAGCGCTTGCCGGCGGCGCGCAGGAAATCGGCATGCCGCGAGAGGATGTGCGGCAGGGGACTGGGCGTCCCACCGTCCGCCGTGAGCGCACCGATCGCATTTTCCACCTTGCGCAGGTCGGTCGTAAAGGGGAGGACGGTCTCCACGCTCCAACCGAAAGTGACGAGGGCGAACCGCCCGCTCGTGAATTTGCGGAGGAAGCTATCGACTGCCGCCTGTTTCGTCTCGCAGATGCGCCCTCCCGCCATGCTGCCCGAGACATCCATCGCGAGC
Organism: uncultured Clostridia bacterium; assembly: GCA_947625385.1. Taxonomy (GTDB): domain Bacteria; phylum Bacillota; class Clostridia; order Christensenellales; family Borkfalkiaceae; genus Gallimonas. Next base: position 2,278 of record CANQOB010000061.1, on the reverse strand, counting down.
ATGATCCACGCATCGGATTCCGCCTTCCCGCTCATGACGATGCGGCCGTCCTTTGTGGCGGGGACCGTCATGACCGCCCCGCAGGCGGGACAAGCCACATCTCTGTGCTCCGCCCCGTCATAGCAGACGAGCGCCTTGCACGCGCCGCATTGGTAGACAAAACGGTTTTTGCAGAGCTTGCAGCCGTGCGCCTTGAAGTTCTGCCCGATGACGAATTTCCCCGTCAGATCGCCCATCGACGCGCTCTTTTCCCCGGGGGTGACGGAAAACGAACCCGCAAGTTCGCAAACTGCGTCATACTTGATGAATTGGAAGCCGACATCCTGTCCGCGGGAAGAGCACTTTCCGCCGACAGCCACGATCGTTTTTTTTGCCATGTTATCTTCTCCTTGGTATTTTTTTGTCCGCAGGACCGACCTTTTGAGGACGGCTTCGCGGGGCGTCTTGCGCCCGGAAGGAGCCTTGGTGCCGCCGACAAGACTTGAACTTGCACGGTATCGCTACCACGGGATTCTAAGTCCCGCGCGTCTGCCGGTTCCGCCACGGCGGCAAGGTCGTTTCCATGCGTGACAGCCGATTTCATTGTATCAAATATGTCAACAAAAGTCAACGATTTTGTCTTTGAAACGCGATCTCGGCAAAGAAAAATCGCGGACGTATTTTTTCGCCGAGAATATGCAACTTTTTTGATTCTATGAAAGCGTACGGAAATGATCTTCCCGCAAAATGCCGCGCTCCACGATGTCGACGCGCTCTCCCGTAGAGGGGAGCCGGAAGAAGTTTCTGCGCGTTCCCTCATAGACGAGTCCGCACTTTTCCATCACGCGGGCAGAGCCGATGTTTTGCTTCGCATGACGACCGTTTATGCGATAAAACCCGACCTCTTCAAAACAATATGCCAAAACTTCGGAGAGAGCCTCGGTCATGATTCCCTTTCCCCACCAAGCCTTGCCCATGCAGTAGCCGATTTCGCCGCTTTCTTGAAATTCGTCCGTGCCCATGACGGTGATATCGCCGATCAGGGCGTTTTCTTTCCGCAGTACGATCGCCCAATGGTAACAGAGGGGAGATTTGTATTCCTCTTCCCAGGTTTTGAGGAGGGCGCGCGTAACCGAGACGTCTCCATGAGGCGTCCATGTCAGAAATTTCGTGACTTCGGGGTCATTCATCCAATGCGCGAACGCCTCTTCTGCGTCGCTCTCCCGCCACGGACGAAGGAGAAGCCGCTCGGTTTCGAGTATCTTTGTACCTCTGTGTTGCATACGTTTCTCCGCTGAATTCAGGCATTCTTTTGTAAGATCTGCCGTACATGCTCCAAGTTTTTATATCGGACATACAGAAGATACCTTTCCAACGGCAGAGCGAATTTGGAACGGACTCCCGTACCGTACGGCATGAGCACACAGTCCATGTTTTCTTTTTCCAAATGACATTTCAGAGTATCGCCGAAGTTTCTGTCCACTTGCGCAACCAAACAAAAATCCTCATCGGTTACGGCGCGCAACTTTTTTCTTCCGCATTTGGGACATCTTTCGCCGCTGCAAGCGAGATTGCAGCCCTCGCAAAAATTCATAACAACCTCCGCCGAATTCAAATGATCCACGATGTCGTGCCGGAGCTGATCATTCAACCGTATACTTCTGACAACCTGTTGACTTCGTCGAGTATTTCCGTAGAACGACCGCCGTTGATCATGACACAAGAGAACAATTTTTTCATAGAGCAGGCGCTCCTCCGCGAAATCACATCCATTATATCATAAACCGCTGCGAAAATCAAGCGCGATTTCATGAAACGAGCCCGCCGAGAGGGGAGAACCATCGGCGGGCGCTAAATTATTTTGCTTTGAAAACCTTCACGTCGGAAAATTCGATTTCTAAAACATCGTGGTGTGCTTCGCTGCCCACAAAATACTCCAATTCGATTCGGGCGCGCATACATTGCTCTGCGGGAAAGCAGTCGAGCGAGAGGATGTAGCAGTCTTTCATTCGCTTCGGCTTTTGGATCAATTTTCCGTCCAAAAATGAGATCTCATAGAAATTCCCGCCTGCGGGCGGTACTTGCGCAGTCTTAAAATCGACAAGGAGCGAAAGGCACTCTTTCCCATAGATTTCATCGCAACGCACATCGACGAGTTTTGCATCGTGAAAGGAGACGTTTTTAAGAAAGTCCATTCCGTCCATGACTGGTCGCCCGTCAGAATTATATTTCATCGTTTTGACCCCTATATTTTTTCTTTGATTTCGATTTTCGGCGGGAATGGTGCGGCAATGTCAAG
>CANQOB010000060.1 GCA_947625385.1 uncultured Clostridia bacterium | reverse complement strand
TTATAATTATACCACCCCCCCCTGCTTGTCAAGTGTTTTTTTGATAAAATCTAAAAATTTTCGAAAAATTTTTTCCGAAACCCGAAATTTTCTTTCGTACCCCTGAAAAATCCGCTCTCCGACCCTCGAAAAAGTTCGGAAAAGTTATCAACATTTCGAACGATTTCTTTTCTACGCAAAGAAATCGTTCGAGCGAATAAACTTTTGCGCCTTCATAGGCTCGTTGCGATTAGTCGTTTCATCGGACAATGTGCGTACCGTGGTGCGCATATAGGGTGAAAAAGCAAAAAGCGTGGTTTTTGCTTTTTCCTTTATTTTTAGGTTTCGCGCGTATTTATTTTGCGCAGCAAAAGAAATCGTGCGAAACAAAAAAAGCACACCGAGCGGTGTGCTTTTCGAAATTTCCGAGCTTATTTGAGAATCTTGGAGACCGCGCCGGAGCCGACGGTTCTGCCGCCTTCACGGATAGCGAAGCGGAGACCTTCCTCGATAGCGACGGGCTTGATGAGCTCGACGGTCAGCGTCACGTGGTCGCCGGGCATGACCATTTCAACGCCCGCGGGCAGCTCGATTGCGCCCGTGACGTCCGTCGTTCTGATGAAGAACTGGGGACGGTAGTGGTTGAAGAACGCCGTGTGACGACCGCCCTCTTCCTTGGTGAGGACGTAGACCTGCGCCTCGAACTTCATCGCGGTGGGAACGGTGCCGGGTTTGGCGATGACCTGTCCCTTCTCGATGTCCGTACGGTTGATGCCGCGAAGGAGCGCGCCGACGTTATCGCCCGCCATCGCTTCGTCGAGCTGCTTGTGGAACATTTCGAGACCGGTGATGACCGTCGTTCTGGGTTTGAGAATGAGCCCGACGATCTCCGCGGGGTCGCCGACGTGGGCAACGCCTCTCTCGACACGACCGGTCGCGACGGTGCCGCGGCCCGAGATCGTGAACACGTCCTCGACGGGAAGCAGGAAGGGCTTCTGGTCGTCGCGGGCGGGCGTCGGGATATAGCTGTCGACCGCATCCATGAGCTCAAGAATGCACTGGCATTCGGGAGCGGCGAGAATCTCGCTGTCGGAAGCGCCGCTTGTCGCCTTTTCAAGCGCTTTGAGCGCGGAGCCCTTGATGATCGGGATGTCGTCTCCGGGGAAATCGTAGGAGGAAAGAAGTTCTCTCACCTCCATCTCGACGAGTTCGAGAAGTTCGGGGTCGTCGAGCTGATCGGTCTTGTTGAGGAACACGATGATGTAGGGAACGCCGACCTGACGGGCAAGCAGGATGTGCTCGCGGGTCTGGGGCATGGGACCGTCCGTCGCCGCAACGACGAGGATCGCGCCGTCCATCTGGGCAGCGCCCGTGATCATGTTCTTGACGTAGTCGGCATGCCCGGGGCAGTCCACGTGCGCGTAGTGACGCTTGTCCGTCTCATACTCGACGTGTGCGGTGTTGATCGTGATACCGCGTGCTTTCTCTTCCGGCGCCTTGTCGATTTCGTCGTAGCGCATTTTCTTTGCCTGACCTTTGCAAGCCATGACCATAGTGATAGCTGCGGTTAAGGTCGTCTTGCCGTGGTCAACATGTCCGATGGTACCGATGTTGACATGGGGCTTGCTTCTGTCGAACTTTGCCTTTGCCATTGTTTGTTACTCCTTTTTTATAATTTTGATAACTTTTTTCCGCCCTTTGGGAGCGGAAGCGCAGCTATCTATCATTTCACAGATATCAAGCTTAACGCTTGTCAAGCCTTATTATAACCCAAACAGAAAAATTTTGCAAGAGGATTGAGGAATTTTTTTGCAAAATTTCAAAATTTAGGCTCAATTTCTCGCGCGATTCGTCACGATCTTCTCGGCGATGGACTTGGGGACCTCAAAATAGTGGTCGAACTGCATCGTGAACTGCCCTCTGCCCTGCGTGCGGGAACGGAGCTCGGTCGCATACCCGAACATCTCGGAGAGCGGGATCTCCGCGTCGATCACCTTCGCGCCTGCGCGGTCGTCGGTGCCGACGATGGTGCCGCGGCGGGAGGAGACGTTGCCCATGAGGTCGCCGAAGTAATCCTCGGGGGTGATGATCTGCACCTTCATGATGGGTTCGAGGAGGACGGGCTTCGCCTTCTCCATCCCGTTCTTGAACGCCATGGAGCCCGCGATCTTGAACGCCATTTCCGAAGAGTCGACTTCATGATAGCTTCCGTCGTAGACCTCGACCTTGAAGTCCACCACCTCATAGCCCGCAAGGAAGCCGTTCTTCGCCGCCTCCTGGATGCCCTTGTCGATGGCGGGGATATATTCCTTGGGGATGGAACCGCCGACGGTGAGATCCTCGAACGCATAGCCCGCGCCGGGCTCCTGCGGGATGAGACGCACTTTGCAGTGACCGTACTGTCCCTTGCCGCCCGACTGGCGCTTGTAGAGCCCCTCCGCCTCGACGGCGTTGCGGAACGTCTCACGGTAGGCGACCTGCGGCGCGCCGACGTTCGCTTCGACGTGGAACTCCCTCAAAAGCCTGTCGACGATGATGTCGAGGTGCAGCTCGCCCATGCCCGCGATGATGGTCTGCCCCGTCTCCTTGTCCGTATAGGTCTTGAAGGTGGGGTCCTCCTCGGCGAGCTTGACGAGGGCGAGAGTCATCTTCTCCTGTCCTGCTTTGGTCTTGGGTTCCAGCGAGAGCTGGATGACCGGCTCGGGGAATTCCATCTTTTCGAGGATGATGGGATGCTTTTCATCGCAGAGCGTATCGCCCGTCGTCGTATTTTTCAGTCCGACGATGGCGCAGATGTCGCCCGAATAGATGCAATCGATGTCCTTTCTCTCGTTCGCGTGCATCTGGACGAGCCTGCCCACGCGCTCCTTCTTGTCCTTTGTGGAGTTGTAGACATAGGAGCCCGCTTCGAGCACGCCCGAATAGCAGCGGAAGTAGGCGAGAGAGCCCACGAAGGGGTCCGTCGCGATCTTGAACGCGAGCCCCGCGAAGGGTTCCTCGTCCGACGTCTTTCTCTCCTCCTCCGCGCCCGTCTTGGGGTCGGTGCCTTTCACGTGGTCGACGTCCACGGGGCTGGGAAGGAAGTTGACAACGGCGTCCAACAAAAACTGCACGCCCTTATTCTTATAGGAAGAGCCGCAGAGCATGGGCACCGCCTCCATTCTGAGGCAGCGCGCGCGGAGCCCCGCAATGATGTCCTCTTCGGACAGGTCGTTGTCCTCGAAATACTTCTCCATGAGCTCGTCCGAAGCGGAAGCCGCCTCCTCGACGAGCTTGGCGCGGTATTCCTCCGCGACCTCGCGCATGTCCTCGGGAATGGGCTCCTTGCGGAAGTCCTTTCCGAGATCGTCATAGTAGACCTCCGCTTCCATGTGGATGAGGTCGACGATGCCGCGGAAAGTCCCCTCTTTGCCGATGGGGAGTTCGATGGGTACGGGATGCGCGCCGAGACGCTCGGCGATCATGCGCTCCACGCGGAAGAAATCCGCGCCGTTGATGTCCATCTTGTTGACATAGGCGATGCGGGGCACCTTGTAGGTATCCGCCTGCCGCCAGACCGTCTCGGACTGCGGCTCCACGCCGCCCTTGGCGCAGAACGTCGCCACCGCGCCGTCGAGAACGCGCAGCGAGCGCTCCACCTCGACCGTGAAGTCGACGTGCCCGGGGGTATCGATGATGTTGAAGCGGTAGCCCTTCCAGATGCAAGTCGTCGCGGCAGACGTGATCGTGATGCCGCGCTCCTGTTCCTGCACCATCCAGTCCATCGTGGCGGCGCCTTCATGCACTTCGCCGATCTTGTGCGTCTTGCCCGTATAGAACAGGATTCGCTCGGTGGTCGTCGTCTTGCCGGCGTCGATATGCGCCATGATGCCGAAATTTCTCGTGTGTAATAAGTCGTATTCTCTTGCCATGTTCCTGCCTCGGGTCAGAAGCGGAAGTGCGCGAACGCCTTG
>CANQOB010000059.1 GCA_947625385.1 uncultured Clostridia bacterium | reverse complement strand
GACGGCGCATTGATAATCGGTGAAAAAACTACTGTGAAGGGTTTTGATTTTGGCAGCCTTCTCGGTGGAGGAAGCGGTGATTCGTTTGAAAGCCATAAGATCCCCGCGACGTTCCTCGGAATTGTTCAGACGAACGGCACGGGAACGATTACCATTCCGGCGGAGACGAAGCTCGAAGGAAAAATCATCGACGGCATTGAGAACAAAAATTACTTCGCCTATACGACTACGGCGAGGGTGTGGGATAAGGCTCACAATAAATTCGGCAATCTCGAAGCAGGGCACACTTACACCGCAACGGGCGGCGAAGAGTTCTACTTAAAGTCGCTCAATTATGCCACATCACCGAATGGCGAAATGACCAATGAATTGAAATTCGACGAGCCCGGTCAAGGCATGGTAGGGTCGTGGAAGATGGAGCATGGGGATCATGTCTGCAATTGGGCGTTGAGCGACGAGGAGAAAGAGCTCAGAGACGCGTTCAAAAAGGACATCACGCGCACGTGCACGGTGCTTGGGTGTGACCATATCGATCACCGCCTGCTGCTCCGAAGCGGCGAGACGCTTTCCGCTGACTATAAGGGCGCGGCATTTAACGAGGACGACCTCGCGGCGCTTTTCAAAGAGCACTTCGAGATCACGGACGACGAATTTAACTATTTTGAAGTGGAAGCGGCGATTTCGAGCAGCGGGCCGCTCAAAGACGCGGAAACTTATTCGAACAATGTGAAGTTCACTCTGACGAACGGCGTGTTCCTCAGCGGCGAAAACGGAAGCGCGACTGAAACGCTCGCTTTCACCATTAAAAAGTTCAATGTTGCGAACCTCGACCAAGAGGCGATTCAACAAAGCCTGAGCGGGCTTGTTTATGACGGCAAAGCGAAAACACCGAATTTGACTTTGCGCGCCAATGGGCTTACGGGCGACGTTGGTCACGAGGCATTCGTGTGGCTTGGAAACGTGAATGCGGGCAACAACACGGCGAGTGTGACGATCAAGGGCTCGGGCCAAAACTTCGAGGGCGAACTTACGGTCACTTTCTCCATTGCAAAGGCGAATGTCACCATCACCGTCACGAACAAGGAAAAGGACTACGACGGGACGGCTTACACCGACATCACGAACGCGCAAGCCGGCACGGATTACACCGCGACGGTGGGCCAGATCTATGCACCGAACGGGAAAGCGGACTTCACCATCAACCTCGCCGTGGCGAGCGCCGCGAAGGATCGCGGCAGCTACACGGTCAACGCGACCGCTGTGGGCGACGGCCTCAGTAACTATAATATTGAATACGTGGCGGGCACCTACGAGATCAAACAGAAAGCCCTCGACGTGACGATTGACTCCGTGTCGCAAATTTACGGCGAGAAACTCTCCGAGCTCGGCATCACGCTTTCGGGCCACGTTGCAAGCGAGGAGGCGGCCATCAAAGCGGCGATTAAGCTGACGACGGCGGCCGAGGCTTGGTCGGATGTCGGCAGCTATCAGATCTCGGCGAGCTATGATGCGAGCGGGGACATTCTCAAAAACTACAACGTGCATGTCACGAACGAGAACAACACGGCATACACAGTTAAAGCGAAGCCTATCGGGGACGCGACGTTCACCGTGAATCAGGCCTACACTTACGACGGGACGGAAAAGAAGCCTACCATGTCTGAGATCAGCGTCACGCTTTCGGGTTATGACGAGGCGCACGCGGTCACTTTTGAAGTGAGCGAGGATAGCTATCAGAATAATACGAATGCGGGCACGGCGCAACTCACCGTTCGCGGCACAGAGAACTTTACGGGCACCAAGGCGGTGAACTTCGAGATCAAAAAGCGCTCGATTGGGACGGCAACCGTGGCGGAGATCGGCGACGTCGGATACAACGGGAACGAGCAGAAGCTGAAGCCCGCGTCTGTGACCGTCTCCGCGGAGGACGAGATCGTGCTCACGCTGCAAGAGACGACGGACTACACGTTGAGCTGGACGGAAGATTGCACCAACGTCGGCACCGTGACCGTGACCGTGACGGCGACGAACGGCAACTATGAGGGCACGGCTACGACCACTTATAAGATCACGCCTGCGAAAGTGACGATCACAGCAGACGACCAATCGACGCCCGAGGGCGAGACGGTGCTTTCGGGTGAAGCGCTCACATGGAAAGTGACGGAGGGGCAGTTCTTCAACCGGGATGAGACCGAAGTGAGGAGCCACATCGAGGCCAAGACGAATGCCGACAGCGCAAAGGCTGATACCACATTTACGATTGAAATCGGTTGGAAAGATGGCTACACCTGCAAGAACTACGAAGTGACTTTTAAAGCGGGCACCTATCATATCGTCGATGCGATTTTCAAAGGCGTTGCAATCGAGGGGCAGACAGTGGATTACGACGGCGAGAGCCATACCCTCACCGTGACGATCCCCAACGAGAGCCTCAACGACAAGACGACGCTCACGATCACGAAAGACGGAACCCCGTTCACCGGTGCGACGGATGCGGGCACCTATTCGCTCCACGTCAACATCAAGGCGGAGGGATATACCACAGAGTATGATTTAGACGTGACGCTCACCATTCAAAAGATATCGGTCACGGTGAAGTTTGACGCACAGGGATCCATTTACGGAAACGCTGTTGAGACGAAATTGAGCTATACCATGCCCGAGGGTGTGCTTACAAAAGATGAGGAAACGGTGAGGGCGGCCATCAAGCCATACACGGATGCGACGAACACGAGCGCCGTGGGGAGTAACTATAAGATCAGCGCGCCGAAGCCTCAGCTTACCAACTATGACGTGACAATTGAGGACGGGGTGTACACCGTCACGGCGCGGTCTGTCACCGTCACCGTCAAGCAGCAGAGCGTGACGTATAATCAGCAGTTGCAAAGCGCTTCGAGCGCGGAAGAATATTGGACGGTGCAAAACCTTGCCACGCACGACGCAAACGGAGTACTCAATATCTCGCTGTTGGCTTCGGGCGAAGACGCGGGCACGTACGACATCACGGCATCGTGGAACAACAATAACTACACCGTGACATTTGCGGGTGCGGACGGATTGCAGGTTGAAAACAGCAAGACCGTGAAAGGTGCTTTCGTCATCAAAGCGGCGGCACTCACCGAAGCAACCGTCACGAGCAGTCACGTATATAACGGCAGCGCGCAGGCGCCGGAGTTTGCCGTGACGGCGGAGAGCGGGCTCACCGTGGACAAGAAAGACTTCGAGCTTGTGTACGCGGACGGAGTGGACCTCGTGAGTGCGGGCACGGTGAAAGTCACCGTCAAGGCGAAGAGCGGCAACTATTCGGGTTCGCTCGAAAAATCGTTCGAGATTGCCCAAAAGCAGATCAAAGTGACGCTGAAAGCGCAGAGCTTTGAATACACGGGCGAGATCCCCACTCCGGACAACAAGGCCTACACCGTTGAAGCGGACGGCCTGTGCTCGCGGAACGGCAAGGCGGACGAACTCGGCGTCACCATCACGCTTGTAAACGGGCAGAAGGATTTTGGCAGTTACGAACTCACCGCCTCGGCCTCCAACAAGGATTACGCGGTGGATTTCGATACGAGCGCAAAGCTCAGCATCACCAAGAAGAGCATCACTGTCGTGGCGGACGATCTTTCGAGCTTCTATGGAGATCAGGTCAAGAAGCTGACGTATACGGCAGAGGGGCTCGTGAAGAACGAGGATGCGCAAACGGAATTGCACATCACCTTGCAGGCAGACCGCACCATCAAGGAAGCGGGCACCTACACGATCACGGGCACGGGGGACGCAACCAACTACACGTTTGAGGTAAAGAGCGGCACCTACACCGTGAAAGAGCGCGAGGTAACGGTGAAGATCAGCGACCAAAGCACGTTCTATGACGGCAAGGAGCCCACCGTGCCGCAGGGACAGGAGGAAGGCTGGACAGTTGCAAGCGGCAACATAATAGACGGCGATAACCTCCACATCGTGCTCACGAAGCAGGAAGGCGTGAATGCGGGCAAGTATGAGATCAACGGCGCATTCACCAACACGAACTATAAGGTGACGTTTGAAGGCACTATGGGCACCGCGGGCCAATACACCATTACGCCACGGGGAGTAACGGTGCACATTGTAAACCAGCGGGCGACGTATGATTATGAAAAGGCGCAGGACGGGAGTTATGC
>CANQOB010000058.1 GCA_947625385.1 uncultured Clostridia bacterium | reverse complement strand
ACGTCGTCCTCCTCATCAACGCCTCGGGACCGATGGAGGTCGGCTTCCTCAACGACCCCACGCACTACCTCTACACCGACAACGACTATACCTCCTCGACGGAGGAGGCGACCGCAAAGATGAACCGCATCCGCGCGGCGGTCACCGTCGGTTTCCCGGGGACGGACGGTTGCTACGAAATTCCCCGTCTGCTCTCGGGCGAGATCACGCCTTCGGGGCACCTTGCCGATACATGGGTGTACGACATGAAGAAGGACCCCACGTGGCAGAACCAGGGCAGCAACGGCTCGGCAAACGGCAACGTCAACGGCGCGCCCTTCGTCCACTACGACGAGGACATCTTCCTCGGTTACCGTTACTACGAGACGCGTTACTTCGAGGAGGGGAGAGAAAACCTTGATGACGGTGAAGCGTGGTACCGCGGACAGGTGCAGTACCCCTTCGGCTACGGGCTCTCCTACACGACCTTCGAATGGAGCGATGTCTCCTTCAAAACCTCCACGGCGGGCAACAGCCTCACCAAGGACGGGAAAGTGACGGCGCACGTCACCGTGACCAACACGGGCGAGGCGTCGGGCAAGGAGGTCGTACAGCTCTATTACAGCGCGCCCTACTACCAAGGCGGCATCTCCAAGGCGCACGTCGTGCTCGGCGGCTTCGCCAAGACGGGTCTGCTCGAGCCGGGTGACAGCGAGACGCTCACCCTCACGATGGACGTCTCCGACATGCGCTCCTACGACTGGTCGGACGCCGACGGCGACGGCTATAAAGGCTATGTGCTCGAGGCGGGGGACTATACGTTCGTGCTCGCCACCGACGCCCACGATGCGGCACAGCGCGCCGCCCTCGCGACGAAGGAAGAGCCCGGAGAACACAGCGCGGTTTGGACGCTCGGCGACCTCATCCGCTACGAAACCGACCCCGTCACGGGTTCGCCCGTCGTCTCCCTCTTCGACGACGTGAGCGGCACGGGCAGGACGAACGACGGAGAGACCTTCCAAGGCGTGCGGCAGTACATGCTCCGCGACGACTTTGAGGGGACCTTCCCCACGCCCGCCTCCGAGAAGATGAACGGCATGAAGCAGACCACGGCGAGCTTCGACATCTCCGAGGAATTCGATGCCGGAAAGCCGTGGTACACCGACAAATATCCCACGCAGGCGGAGGTCGCGGGCACGTCCGACACCAACACCATCAAACTTTGGCATCTGCGCGGCAGAGACTATGACGACCCGCTTTGGGACGCCTTCCTTGATCAGCTCACCGTGCACGAGCTCGTCACCCTCGTGCAGAACGGTTTCTTCGGCACGGTAAGCATCCCCTCGGTGGGCAAGCCCAACACGTATGACGACGACGGACCGCTCGGCAAACGCCATACGCCCGACGTGCAGTGGGCGGACAACACTACCCTCGCGCAGACGTTCAACGCAGACCTCGCCTATCGGCAGGGCGTCATGCAGGGCGAAGCCGCTCTGTGGGGCGCTAACCATGCGGACAACTCCGACCTCATGAGCCCGCCCGGCGGCAGAGACAACACAAAGCCGGAGGGCAGAGGAGGAACGTACGGGCTTGGACTCGACACCCACCGTTCTCCCTTCGGCGGAAGAAACTTCGAGTACTTCTCCGAAGACGGCGTGCTCGCGGGCAAGCTCGCGGCGCAGGTCTCGAAGGGCTCCCTCTCCAAGGGACTCTACCAGATCTCCAAGCACGTCATGCTCAACGACCAGGAGACCAACCGCGGCTCCCTCTCCACGTGGGCGAGCGAGCAGGCAATCCGCGAGATCTACGGCAAGCCGTTCGAGATCGCCATCAAAGAGGGCGGCCTCATGGCGATGATGGCGGGTGTCAACTGCGTGGGCAATGTTCCCTGTTCGGAAAACTGGGCGGTGCTCACCGGGCTCTGCAGAAACGAATGGGGCTTCCGCGGCTTCGTCATCACCGACCTCGTCTATATGCCCGTCAATATGTGTATCCGCGCGGGCTGCAATACGATGATGGTCCACCAGCAGAACAATCCTCCCGCGACGGACAGCGGCAGCCTCACCCCGACGCAGCTCTCCGTCATCCGCGAATCCGCGAAGTGCGTCCTCTACACCTGCGCGAACAGCAACGGCATCCAGGGCTACGGCGGACCGCAGCTGTCGGGCATCGAATACGGCGGCGCAAACACGCTGTACGCCGTCGAAGGGGTGTCCAACGACCTTTCGACGAACACCGCCCGCGTCACCTTTACGGGTGCGGAGACGGTCTACTCCGTGCATGAGGGCACCGAGCTCCCCGCCGGGATGACCCTTGACGAGAAGGGCAGGCTCACGGGTGCACCCGAACGGGCGGGGGACTACACCGTCACGCTCGACGCCAACGAGAACATCTCCGGCGACAGCGCCATCGCCTATCCCTACAAGACGGCAACCAAGAGCTTCCGTCTGAAAGTGTTCGCAAAAGACGAGATCCCCGATACCATCCTCTTCGAGGATGCCTCCGTGCCGACCATCCCCGTGGGCTATCCCTTCGAACAGAGCATCCGCAGCGCGGTCGTGTTCGATACGGAGGGCAGGCTCACGACGGACATCACCTATGCGCTCACCGAGCACAGCGCGCTTCCTGAGGGACTCTCCCTCGAGGACGGCGTCATCAAGGGCGTCTGCACGGCGCCCGACGGGAAGTATTTCTTCACGGTGCGAGCCTCCGCAGAGGGCAGAAAGTCCGTCGACCTCGACTTCATCGTCCGCGTCAAGGAATATGCGATCGATTACCCCGTGCGCGAGCTCGATGCGATGCACGTCGGTGAAGCGGTCAGCCTGTCGCTCGCGGATGCGACGAATGCAGACGGACTGGAGATCGAATACAGGCTCAAAGAGGGGAGCACGCTCCCCGAAGGGCTCTCCATGAACCGCTACGGCCAGCTCACGGGCACGCCCACGCGCGCCGTGACCGACTGCACATTCACCGTCGTCGCGACGGCAGAGCGCGCCAAACCCGCAGAGGCGGAATACCGCGTCACCGTGCTCGGCATCGAGATGGCGGACGCGACCTTCAAAGACGTCCTCCTCGGCAAGCACTATCTGTTCCGCCTGAACGCCGCACCCAATGACGGCGGCAGCGCGGCGGTCACCTTCCGCGTCAAAGAGGGGAGCGCTCTTCCCGCGGGCTTTGCGCTCGCGAGCGACGGCGTCCTCGTCGGTGCCGCGACCGAGATCGGCGAGCAGTCCTTCACCGTCATCGTCGAGGCGGAGGGCTACCGCACGGTGGAGGCGGAAGTCACGCTCGACGTCTATGGGATCTTTGAAGCCCCCGTCACGAGCGACATAGACGGAACGCCCATCGACCCCTCCGCACTTACGCCTCCGAAGGCAGATCATACCGCACTCATCGCGGGCTGCATCTCGGGCGGTGTCGTCGTCGCGGCAGCGGCGATCGTTGCGGCAGTCCTCATCACAAAGAAAAAGAAAGGAGATCAAAAATGAAAAAAGGAAAACTGTTTTTGGGAATGACACTCGCGCTCACCTGCGCACTCTCCGTCTGCGCCGTCGCGGCGTGCGCGACGGACACCGAACCCGTCGACCCCCCGGGCGTCAAGACGACCGTCTTTGAAGCCGAGGGCTGCGACCTCTCCCTGCTCACCGGGCACGGCTGGTCCAACAATGAGAGCGGCTGCGGCATGATTCAGGGGCAAAACGTCGCCGCCATCCGCGAGAAAAACGACGTACTCAACTCGATCAGCAACGGCTACTTCGTCGGATTCTTCGGCGTCAACGGCACCGAGCTCGTGTTCGAGATCACCGCGGACGCCGCCGTCACCGACGCGACGCTCGTGCTCCGCCTCGCCTCCGAATGGGGCACGCTCACCGTCGATACCTCCGTTCTCAAGATCGAAGTCAACGGGACGGAGCTCGACTACACGCCTTTCACGGTCACGGGCAAGAAGATCGCGGGAGCGGAAGCGGTCGAGTACGGCGTTCCGTTCAACGACTTCACGATCTCGCCCAAGATCGCCTTGAAGGCGGGCGCGAACACCATAAAGCTCATCGCACAGGGCAAGCACTACGGCGACAGCCAGTCGATGGACATCGGTCCCGGCATCGACTGCATCAAGATCAAGAGCAGCGCTACTCTCACGTGGGAATCCCTGTGGGAAGACAACAAACTCAACGTCAAAGAAAAATGACACTTCCTCCTAATTCGGGTCGCCCGTTCGCGGGCGGCCCTTTTTCGCTTTTGAAGCCCTTATCGCGGACATGGTACCCATGTTTCACGTCATCCTGCCATATTACGAAGCCATGTTAAGGCGGTCGATAAAGGAAAGCGCCGCAATAATCTTGCGGCGCTCATATCATGCTGTATCAAGCTGAAAAAATACGGCTACGCCGCCGCAAGATGCGGCGGCGTGTGAGGTCGGGTCATTCGATCTTGATGAAATTGTCGGCTGCGATCTCCTTGGGGCGATCCTTGGGGACGGTGAGCGTGAGAATGCCGTTATTGTATTTGGCTTTGATCTGGTCGCGCGTGATTCCCGCGCCGAGATAGTAGCTCCTCGAAGTACGCTCGCGGATCTCTCTCCGCAAATACTTCTTGCCGTCCTCCTGCTTCTCTTGCTTGGCGGCGGTGACGGTCAGATAGCCCTCTTCGAGGGAGACTTTGATCTCGTCCTTTGCGTAGCCGGGAAGTTCGAGGTCGAGCTCGTAGGAGTTCTCCGTCTCCTTGATGTCCGTTCTGAGTTCTTTGGTCTCTTCGAAAAACATGGGCTTGAAGAAATCGTCGAATACATCGAAGAGGTCATAGCTGTTGTTTCTTGTTTGAAGTTCGCGTTTCATAATGTTATCTCCTTGACTTTTTTGGGACGCCGCGGCGCACGCTGCGCCCGGTCGCGGGACGTTCTGTTCTGCGGTCGGGGCTTTCCGACGCACACTGCTTCCTTTGTTCATATATAATATACCTCATTTTTGAATGTTTCAAACGGATTTTCCGAAAACGAAAAAAATCAACACGTTTTTTGTCCGCGGCTCTTGACGTAAACTCCGAAAAATGCTACAATACGGATGTCGGACGCAAAACCGACTTGCCGCATATGATCAAGACTT
>CANQOB010000057.1 GCA_947625385.1 uncultured Clostridia bacterium | reverse complement strand
ACCGTCTTGCCGGCGGTCGCGGCAGTCACTTCGGGCAGGGCGAGGGCGGCGCGTTCGATCTCTTCGGTCCCGGCGTCGCTCGGGAGCATGGCGCGCGCCACGATCTTGCTGTTGACCTGCACGGCGTACTCCGTCTCGTCGAGAACGAGCGCGGCGGGGTCCTCGACGGGGAAGCGCTGCGTGGCGGCGAACCCGTGTCCGCCGAACCGCTCCCAGAGCTCTTCGCCCACGTGCGGCGCACAGGGCGTGAGCAGGAGAATGAAATCTCTCACGGCTTCTTTGAGCAGAGGGATGTTCTTTTCCTCGGCGGAATCGTATTTCACGATGGCGTTGAGGAACTCCATGAGCCGCGCGACGGCGGTATTGAAGGAGAACGCTTCGAGATCTTTCGTCACGCGCGAAATGGCGTAGTGATGCGCGTAGCGGAGCGCTTTTTCCTCCCTGCCGAAGGGCTTGCTTTCGCGCGGGGACTTATATTTTGCGACTTTGAGCACCGTTTTTTCCACGCGGTCGAGGAATTTCGAGATCGCCTTGATGCCGTCGTCGTTCCACGGACCGCCCTCGGTGTACGAGAACCCGAACATGAGATAGAGCCGGAACGCGTCCGAGCCGTACTCCCGCACATATTCGTCGGGCGATACGATGTTGCCGTGCGATTTGGACATGCGGTTGCCGTCGGGACCGAGAATCACGCCCTGATGGACGAGGCGCTTGAAGGGCTCGTCGAAGTCGAGATAGCCCATATCGCGGAGCGCTTTCGTGAAGAAGCGCGCATACAGGAGATGCATGCAGGCGTGTTCGGCGCCTCCCACATAGGTGTCCACGGGGAGGAGCTTGTCCACGGCTTCGCGGTCGAAGGGGGCTCTGTCGTTCTCTGCGTCCGCATAGCGGAGGTAGTACCAGCTCGAGCACACGAAGGTGTCGAGGGTGTCGGGGTCGCGCTTTGCGGGTCTGCCGCAGACGGGACACACGGTATTCATGAACTTTTCATGCTTTGCGAGGGGGGATTTGCCGTCCGGGCGGAACTCGACGTCGTAGGGGAGGCGGACGGGGAGATCTTTTTCGGGGACGGGGACGGCGCCGCAGCTCTCGCAGTGGATGACGGGGATGGGCGCGCCCCAATAGCGCTGGCGGGAGACCAGCCAGTCGCGCAGGCGGTAATTGACCTTTTTGCCGCCCTTCCCGAGTTTGGAGATGTGCGCGGCGATCGCGTCCCGCGCTTCCTCGCCGAACAGCCCGTCGAAGTTCACCGAACCGCGGACGATGCCGTCCTCACAGAAGGGGAGAACGGTCTCCCCGCCCTTCTTTTCGATGACTTTGACGATGGGGAGCCCGTATTTCGTCGCGAATGCGAAGTCGCGCTCGTCGTGGGCGGGGACCGCCATCACCGCGCCCGTACCGTAGGAGGCGAGCACGTAGTCTGCAAGGTAAATGGGCACTTTTTTGCCCGTCAGGGGATGAATCGCATAGGAGCCCGTGAACACGCCCGTCTTTTCACGGGTAGAGGAGAGCCGTTCGATCTCGCTTGCGCGCGCGGCATAATCGATATATGCCTCCACGGCTTCCGCTTGCTCGGGGGTCGCGAGCTTGCGCGCGAGGGGATGCTCCGGCGCGAGCACCACATAGGTCACGCCGAACACGGTGTCCGGGCGCGTCGTATATACGCGGAACTTGTCCCCGCTCTCGGCGGCGAACTCGATCTCGCAGCCCGTGGATCTGCCTATCCAGTTGCGCTGCATGTTCTTGGTCTTTTCGGGCCAGTCGAGCCCGTCGAGCCCCGTGAGCAGTTCCTCGGCATATTCCGTGATCTTGAAGAACCATTGCGTGAGATTTTTGCGGACGACGGGGGTGGAGCAGCGCTCGCACACGCCGCCCTCGACCTGCTCGTTGGCGAGCACCGTTTGGCAGGAGGGGCACCAGTTCACGGGCGCTTCCTTGCGGTAGGCGAGCCCTCTCTTATAGAGCTGCAAAAACATCCATTGCGTCCAGCGGTAATAGTCCTCTTCGCAGGTCTTGATCTCCGCCGACCAATCGAACATCGCGCCCATCGCGCGGAGCTGTTTTTCCATCGTGGCGATGTTCGCCTCCGTGGAATCCTTGGGATGGACCCCCGTTTTGATGGCGTAATTCTCGGCGGGAAGCCCGAATGCGTCAAACCCCATGGGCTGGAACACATTATATCCCTGCATGCGCTTGAAGCGCGCATAGCTGTCGGCGGGACCGTAATTGTACCAATGTCCGATGTGCAGCTTCGCCCCGGAGGGATAGGAGAACATTTCGAGGACATAGAGTTTGGGAGCGTCCGATTTTTTGTCGAATTGGTTGATCTTCGCCCGTTCCCATTGCTGTTGCCACTTTTTTTCGATCGCGTTCATGTCCATAATAGGGACATTTTACTATATTTGCCGCAAAATGTCAAGCAGACCGAAATACTTTTCCGAGAAAAGAGGCAGATTTTCCGAAATTTTGTTTGTAATTTCTTCCCAAAACTCCGGATAAATAAAACGCAGACCTTCGCATACAATAAAGATGTGGAAATCGTGGTGTCCGACGGGAGCGCGCGCAGCTCCTTTATCACCTATCTTTACAATGCGCTTGTCGGCGATATCGTGCGGACGGGCGGAGGCGGCGAACTGCTCTTCGGCGGCGAGCGCGCAGCCGTCCGTTTCAACTGCAAAGACGACGGGAGAGTCCGCGACAAGATCGCGGAAGTCGTCGGAATCGGCTATAAATACGCCTTTCTGAGCGAGACGCTGCACGCCTGCCTGCCCGCGCGGGAGAGGAAGCTGCTCATCTGCGCCCTGATCGCCGCCGATTACGAGGGGGATTTCGCCTACATCAAGAGCAAGATCGGCTCTTTTTCGGAGTTCTCCATGGACGGGTTCTACCGCTTCCGCCTGACCTCGCTTCGGGACAAGTGGAAGCGCATCGTGGAATACGTGCCGGAGGGCTTTTCCTCCTTCGATCTCGAAAAATTCTGCGAATTTCTCGTGGGAGAGAGCAGAAACAAGGTCTATCTCAAGGGGAACGTCGTGTTCGGCGAGAATTTTGCGCCTCTCCGCAGGAGCCGCCTCACGGGGGAGGAGAACGTGGAGACGGAGCTCATGCTCTCGGACGCGGGGTATGTGTACTGCCTCGGGGAAGTGGGGGATGAGCTCGGAGATTTTTTGCAAAAATATTATGCCGAACGCGCGATATTTTCTTGACAAACGGAGAAAAAGGCTTTACAATAAAGAATACTTAAAGACAAGTAGCGCCGCTCTTGCGCGTCGGCAGAGAGGAGACCCACGGCTGAAAGGTCTCCGGCCGCGGCGGAATGCGAAACCGCTTTATTTTATACAACCGAACCAAAGAGCGGCTCTTGCGCAAGGCGCAGGGCAATTAAGGTGGAACCGCGCCGTATGGCGTCCTTAAATGACCCGAATGGGTTTTTAGGGGCGTTTTTTGTTTTATCAGGCGCAAACGAAGGGAATTTTCGGGTTTTACATAGTACTATGTCTGACATAAATACGGAAAACAGACCGATGAAACCAATGGAGGAACCATGATGCGTATTACATTGAAAAACGGCGATCTTATGGAGCTCGGCGAGGGCGCGACCGCGCTTGCCGCCGCGCAGAAGATCTCGGACGGGCTCGCCCGCGCCGCCGTCGCCGCCAAGGTGAACGGCGTTTTGCGCGATCTGTCCGTCCCGCTCTCGGAGGGGGACTGCCTCGAACTCGTCACGCTCAAAGACAAGGAAGGGCTCGACGTCTACCGCCACACCTGCGCGCACATCCTTGCGCAGGCGCTCAAAACCGTCTATCCGACCTGCAAACTCGCCATAGGACCCGTCATCGAAAACGGGTTTTATTACGACGTCGACTTCAAGACGCCCATCACGATGGAGGATTTCGACAAGATCGAGGCGGAGATGAAGAAGATCGTCAAGAGCAATCTTCCCATCGAGCGCTTCACCCTGCCCCGCGACGAGGCGCTCGCCTTCATGAGCAAGCGCCATGAAACTTACAAGGTCGAACTCATCCGGGATCTCCCGGAGGACGCGGAGCTCTCCTTCTACAAACAGGGCGAATTTATCGATCTCTGCCGCGGACCGCACCTGCCCTCGACGGGGCGCATCAAGGCGTTCAAGCTCACCTCGATCGCGGGCGCGTATTGGCGCGGGGACGAGAAAAAGAAGATGCTCACCCGCATCTACGGCACCGCGTTCGCCAAAAAGGAGGAGATGGACGAATATTTCCGCCTGCTCGAAGAGGCAAAAAAGCGCGACCACACCAAACTCGGGCGGGAGCTCAAACTCTTTGCCCTTCTTCCCGAAGGGAAGGGATTCCCGTTCTTTTTGCCGAACGGCATGGTTCTGAAAAACGTGCTCGTCGACTATTGGCGGCAGATTCACCGCCGGGAGGGGTACGTCGAGGTGCAGACGCCCATGATCATGACCCGCTCCCTCTGGGAAAATTCCGGGCATTGGGAGCACTATAAGGACAATATGTACACGACGAAGATCGACGGAGAGGACCACGCCGTCAAGCCGATGAACTGCCCGGGCGGCATGCTCATCTACAAGCTTTCCCCGCACAGCTATAAAGATCTTCCCATCCGAATGGGCGAACTCGGGCTCGTCCACCGCCATGAGAAGAGCGGGCAGCTCCACGGTCTCATGCGCGTGCGCTGCTTTACGCAGGACGATGCGCATATCTTCATGCTTCCGGAGCAGATCACGTCGGAGATCAAGGGCGTCGTGCGCATCATCGACGAGGTGTACTCCCTGTTCGGCTTCAAGTATCATGTCGAGCTCTCCACCCGCCCCGAGGACAGCATGGGTTCGGACGAGGATTGGAACACCGCGACGGACGCGCTCAAAAAGGCGCTCGAAGAGCTCGATCTTCCCTATGTCGTCAACGAGGGGGACGGCGCCTTCTACGGACCCAAGATCGACTTCCATTTGGAGGACTGCATCGGCAGAACGTGGCAGTGCGGCACCATCCAGCTCGACTTCCAGATGCCGCAGCGCTTCGACCTCGAATACGTGGGCGAGGACGGCGAACGCCACCGTCCCATCATGATTCACCGCGTCGTGTTCGGCTCCATCGAACGCTTCATCGGCATCCTCATCGAGCACTATGCGGGCAAGTTCCCCGTCTGGCTCTCTCCCGTGCAGGTCAAGATCTTGCCCGTCACGGACAGAGCGTCGGAATATGCGGAGCGGCTCGTGCGGGAGCTCTCCGCGCTCGGGCTTCGCGCCGAGGCAGACCTTCGCAAGGAAAAGATCGGCAAGAAGATCATGGACGCCGAGGTCGAAAAGGTGCCCTACAAACTCATCGTCGGCGACAAAGAGATGGGGGAGGAGAGCGTCTCGGTGAGAAAGCGCGGCGAAGGGGATATCGGCTCTATGAAAAAGGAAGATTTCTTCGCCCTCGTCAAGAAGGAAAACGACGAAAAGACCGTATTTTGAGAGATTTGCCTGTGCGCCCCGAAAAAATCGGGGCGCACTTTTTTGTATGAAAACGCTTGCAAAAAATTGTGCGGTATGTTAGAATAAAACTGCGTCACAATCAAATACTGCTCGTATCGGTTACAGCGGCATAGTTGTATCCTTCTTTTTCCGATACGAGAAAGATTGTGACGCAGACAATACGGGTACTCTACGCGG
>CANQOB010000056.1 GCA_947625385.1 uncultured Clostridia bacterium | reverse complement strand
CTTCTGCCTTCGTCACAAATGCAAAGCGCCTCTACAAAGCCGAAATTGACGGTCACAATATGCGAAAGACCTTCCAAAACGATCTTCGTTCCGTCTGAATTTTGTAAAACTTCTGCAACCTCATAGCAATCATGCGGAAGATTTTCATCGTAAATCTTGTATGTCATATTTTCATTATACCATAAACCCATACGAAAATCAAGCAGGGCAGGTATCACCTTAAAGATTTCATTAAAGCCCGCCGAGGGGAGAACCTCTCGGCGGGCTGTCTGTATGACTATTCTTTGAAGTAAAAAGTAAATCCGAACCGTTCACTCGTTACAAGTAAACAATTCGGATTATACTCTTTTGGTGCACCATACTTCGCGGCAACGCCGCAATCGCCTCCACCCTCGAGTCCCTTCAAAATTCGTATAAACGAACGGGAAGCCCCGATTGGGACTTCCCGTTCGTTGGTGCACCTTCAGGGACTCGAACCCTGGGCCCATTGATTAAGAGTCAATTGCTCTACCAACTGAGCTAAAGGTGCATATTGGTGGTCCATCCGGGATTCGAACCCGGGACACCTTGATTAAAAGTCAAGTGCTCTACCATCTGAGCTAATGGGCCGCCTTTGGCTGGGGTGGCTGGATTTGAACCAACGAATGCCGGAATCAAAATCCGGTGCCTTAACCGCTTGGCGACACCCCATTAGATTGCGAATTGGGGCGGGCGACGAGAGTCGAACTCACGACCTCCAGGGCCACAACCTGGCGCTCTAACCAACTGAGCTACACCCGCCGTAAATGGCGCGCCTGAAGAGATTCGAACTCCTGACCCACGGCTTAGAAGGCCGTTGCTCTATCCAACTGAGCTACAAGCGCATATCCTCGCAATGAAGTATCGCATCTCTTTTCGAAATGGAGCGGGTGATGGGAATCGGACCCACGCGACCAGCTTGGAAGGCTGGTGTTCTACCATTGAACTACACCCGCAAATCTCAACGCTTGTACATTCTATCAAAGATTCCGCAGAATGTCAACCGATTTTCATGCTCTGCGGAAATTTTTTCAAAAAAAATAAGAGACGCCGGGAGGGGACGCCCGACCTCTCATCCCGCCCTCGCCGGGGGCGCCGTAAGCGCCGCTTTCCGAACGCGCATTCCAAACGAAGCGCAGAGCGCGGCTCTCTCCGTTTTTCCCGCCCGCGCACGGGGAATTCCATGTACGAAAACCCATCGATTTTTCGGCGCTCCCGACGGGAAGATCTTGCGCAAAAAGAAACAACATTTATGGACTTATGACGCTACTCTACTCACAATAGAGTTAAAAGAATTAACAATAGAGTAATTGATTTACTAAATGGACAGTTTTGCGCGAGGACGAGACCCTTTCTTTTCCGTTTTTAGTTGTAAAATCTTTCCAAACGTGGTATTCTAATAGTGTCGGATGCGACAAAAGGAGCAAAAGCCATGCCATTTGAAATCTTTACGGATTCCTCCGCCAATCTTCCCGTCGCGCTCGCGCAGGCGCGGAGAATCCATATCATCACATATTATTATCTGCTCGACGGCGAGCTCTTCCCCTGCTATCGGGAGGACGTCGCCTTCGAGGAGGTCGCGAAGAAGTTTTACGCCCAAATGCGCGAGGGCGCCGCGGCGACGACGTCGCTCATCACGGAGGAACGCTTTGTCGAGGCGCTCACGCCCGTCCTCGAAGAGGGGAAGGACGCGCTGATTCTCACCATCGCGTCGGGACTGAGCGGGACGTTCGACCAGGCGGTCAACGCCAAGAGGACGTTGGAAGCGAAATTTCCCGCGCGCAAGGTCTGCGTCGTGGACAGTGCGAACGCCTCGCTCGGGCAGGGGCTGTGGGCGCTCAAAGCCGCAGATCTGCGCGACGAGGGGAAAACCGCGGAGGAATGCGCGCGCTATCTCTGGGAAAACGTGTACACGATGAACAGTTACGTCACCGTGGAGGACCTCAAATACCTGCGGCGCGGCGGGCGCATCTCCGCCGTGACTGCGTTTGCGGGGACTCTTCTCAACATCAAGCCGCTCATCAAGGCGGACGGCGGGGTCCGTCCCCAGCTCGAGGTCTACGGCAAGGCGCACGGCAGAAAGAAGGCTCTCTCCGCGCTCGTGGAGGCATTCGACCGCCTCGTCCTCTCCCCCGCGGAGCAGACGATCGCGATCGCCCATGCGGACTGCGAAGAGGAGGCGAAGGCGCTTGCGGAGACGCTCAAAGCGCACGGGGCGAAGGACATCCTCATCGACTACTATGACATCTGCACGGGTTCGCATATCGGACCGAACACCGTAGCGCTCTTCTTCCTCGGACCCGACCGCCGTACGGAGGAGGAGAAACAGAACTTCTTCCGGCGCATCAAAGCGCTTTTCGTGCGGAACGAGAAATAACAAAAAAAGGCAGCGCCGCTGCCTTTTTTCTTGTCTTTCGCGCGATTTGTTTTGCATGCGCAAAACAAATCGCGCGAGCGAATTTACTGTTGCGCCTTCATGAACTCGGTTCCGATCAGATGTTTCAAGGGTCGGTAAGCGCACAGAGTTGCGCAAACGGGGTCAGTTGTCACACCATGCTTTCGAGGATGAGCTTATCGGCGACGAGCGCGATAAATTCGCTGTTCGTCGGTTTTTCCGTGCCGATGTAGACGCGTGCGCCGAAGATGGCGTTGATGGCGTCCACGCGCCCTCTGTTCCATGCGACCTCGATCGCGTGGCGGATGGCGCGCTCCACCTTGCTTGCGGAGGTCTGGTATTTCTCCCCGATGACGGGGTACAGACCTTTGGTGACGTGGTTGATGATCTTGGGGTCGGCGATCGCCATCTTGATGCCTTCGCGCAGGTATTGGTATCCCTTGATGTGGGGCGGGATCCCGATGGAGATAAAGATGTCGGTGATGCGTTCGTCGGGGGAGCTCGCCCGCTTGCGCTCGTATTTTTCCGTGCGCGGCGCGCCCTCCTCGAAGATCTCCGCGACGCGCTCTCCCACGAGTTGCGCCGAGACGGGCTTCATGAGGTAGTAGCGTGCGCCGAGCGCGATCGCCCGCGAGATGATCTTGTCGTCCGCGAAGTTGCCGAGGACGATGAAGTCGACCTTTTTTCCGCTCTTCTTCGTCTCTTCGAGGACGGTGAACCCGTCCAGCGTGCGCAGAAGCAGGCTCATGACGGCGAGATTCGCTGCGGAATTTTCGAGAAGTTTGAGCGCCTCCGCGCCGTCTCCCGTGACGCCGCAGACATCGTATCCTTCGTGGGCAAAGTGCGCGGAAAGTTCGTTTGCGAACGTTTCGTTGCTCTCGAAGATCAAAATGCGTTTCATAGAATTTTCCTCCGGAATCGGTTTATAGTTGCATTATAAATCAAATAATGAGGTTTGTAAAGTCAATAAAGTACAAAAAAATTAAATAATTTTACAAAGAAAATCGGATTCTGTTCGAAGATGTCGAAAACTCACAAACAAACATTTTCCGACGGATTTCGCATGTATACCGCGCGGCATCGAAAATTTTTGCGGACGGACACAAAAATTTCATGAAATTTTGCGGTATTTGCCGTTCGGATATGCTATAATAGGGGGAGACCGAAAGGGGAAGATCATGACGCTCTATGTTTCCGATCTGGACGGGACTCTGCTTGCGGGCGACGAACGCGTGCCCGCATACAGCCGCGACGTCCTCAATGCGCTCATTGCCCGCGGACTGATGTTCACGTTTGCTTCGGCGCGCTCTCTTGCGAGCGCGAGCCGCGCGGTGGAAGGGCTCCGTCTCCGTCTCCCCGTCATTCTCTACAACGGGGGACTCATCTACGATCTCGCGGCAAAGAAGCCGCTCTTCCATACGCTCCTCGAAACGGACGTCAAGGAGTACATTTACTATGTCCTCAGCACGCACGCGATCTATCCCATGGTGTATGCCGCCGTGGACGGGCGGGAGCGTCTCGCCTATGCGGGCTATGCAACGGGCGAGGGCGTGAAGCGGTATTGCGGCAGGCGCGCAGGGGACGACAGGCTGTTCTCCGCGCAGAATTGGCGGGAACTTCTCGCGGGACAGGTGTTCTACTTCAAGTGTATCGGCGCGCGGGAACAACTCGAAGCGGTCTGGAACGACCTCAAATACGACACGCGTTTTCTCTGCATCTTCCACCCGGAGACCTATTCGAGCGACTATTGGCTGGAAATTTTCCCGCGGAACGCGACCAAGGCGAAGGGCGTCCAATTCGTGAGGGAGCTTCTCGGCTGTTCGCGCGTTGTCTGCTTCGGGGACACCTCGAACGATTCCGACATGTTCGACGTCTGCGAGGAAAAGTACGCGGTCATGAACGCGGACGACTGGCTCAAAGCGAAGGCGACGGGCGTCATCGGCTATTGCGAGGAGGACGGCGTCGCCAAGTGGCTGAAAGCCCATTTCAGGGGCTGATTCACATAAAATAGATTCCCCGGAAGCCCAAAAAGAAGCAGTAGATGTTGATGACGATGAGGATGGGCAGGAGAATCATGAGCGTCATGCTCGTCTGGCGGTAGCGCATGGTGAGCAGACTGACGAAGATGAGGGGCGCGCCGCCGAGCAGGGCGGTGAGGAAGAGTTTTCCGTCGCCCGCATGGGATTCTCCCGTCTCGTCCCCGTCCCGCATGGATTTGACATAGCGGAACCCGTAAAAGTTTACGGACAGGATGTAGACGGAGAAGAGGATATACAAAAATATCATACCGAAACGCAGTATGCGCCGTTTGCAGATTTTCACGCGCAGGGAGGAGTCATGGAGTCCGTTCGGGAACTATATAAGATCGGAAAGGGTCCGTCGAGTTCGCACACGATGGGACCCATGCGCGCCGCGAAGCAATTCGCCGCGCTCTACCCCGCGGCGGATTCCTTCAAGGCGGTGCTCTGCGGCTCTCTCGCCCACACGGGCAAGGGACACCTCACCGACGTCGCGCTCTCGGAGGCGTTCGCGCCCCGTCCTCTTGCGGCGGAATTCGATCTCGCGCGCACGGGGCTTCCCCATCCCAACTATTTCGAGCTGTACGCGTACCGGGGGGACGTCCTTCTCGGGCAGGAGGCGTATATTTCGGCGGGCGGCGGCACCGTCGTCCGTCCGGGCGAGCGGGCGGAGACGGACGACGTATATCCCTTCGCCAACTTCGGGGAGATTCTGCGCTACGCCGCCGAAAAGAAGGTCACGCTCGACCGCATCGTCTATGAGTTCGAGGGGGAGGGCATCGGCGATTTTCTCACCGAGATCTGGCACACCATGCGCGCCACCGTCCGCCGCGGGCTGTGCGCCTCGGGCAAGCTCCCCGGGAGCCTCGGCGTCGAGCGGCGGGCAAAGACGCTGTTCGAATGCGCGGACGAAGAGGAGGAGCCCAATTCCCGCGAGCAGCGGCACCTCTGCGCCTTCGCCTTTGCCGCGAGCGAGGAGAATGCGGCGGGCGGGACGGTCGTCACCGCTCCCACCTGCGGCGCGAGCGGCGTTCTGCCCGCGGTGCTCTATTTCCTCTCGATGAAGCACGGCTTTTCGGATTCCCGCGTCGCGGCGGCGCTCGCCGTGGCGGGGCTCGTCGGCGTCACCGTCAAGCAGAATGCGTCCATCAGCGGGGCGGAGGCGGGCTGTCAGGCGGAAGTCGGCACCGCGACCGCGATGGCGGCGGCTGCGACGGGACGGCTCTTCGGCGCGGATGCGCGCACCATCGAATACGCCGCGGAGATCGCGCTCGAACACCAGCTCGGGCTCACCTGCGACCCCGTGGGCGGCTATGTCCAGATTCCCTGCATCGAGCGCAACGCCGTCGCCGCGACGCGTGCGCTCAACGCCTACGACCTTTCAAAGGTGCTCGCGGGCACGCGCAAGATCGACTTCGACACCGTCGTCGCGGCGATGTATGCGACGGGCAAGGATCTCTCCTCCCGCTACCGCGAGACGGCGGAGGGGGGACTCGCCGCCAAATATAAAGGCTGCCGGACATGAAAAAAGGGGCGCGAAAGAAGCTTTCGCGCCCCTCGGCTGTTTTCGGAGCTGCCGTGTTCCGTTTCCGCGTTTGAAAAACAGCGTGCCATAGTGAAGTGAACCCCAAAAGTTGGACAAAAATTTAGTTAGATGATCTGTGAATGAGTTCGGTATTGAACCGGGCTCATTCCTTTTAGTTTGAGAGAGATCCTCTCGTTATTGTAGTAGTCGATGTATTCTTCGAGACAGCGGATGAATTCATCCGCTGTCTCGAACGTCTCGCCGTAGAACATCTCTACTTTGAGCCGTCCGAAAAAGTTTTCCATTGCACCGTTGTCCATGCAATTCCCCTTGCGCGACATGCTTTGGACAATATTGCGTTCTTTCAGTTGTCTTTGGTAGCTCTCATGTTGGTATTGCCACCCTTGGTCCGAATGGAAGATAGGCCGCGCTCCCTTCGGCAGCTTCTCAAATAGTCGTTT
>CANQOB010000055.1 GCA_947625385.1 uncultured Clostridia bacterium | reverse complement strand
ATTATAGCTTAGGTCTTGGAACTTTGAAAAGAGTATCTTCCGATATTCTTTTTAGGTCAAATATATTGTATCAGGAGGATGAAAATGGAAAAAATCAAGAAATGGAGGAGATTTGCGCTCGCGCTGCTATCTTTACTTTTTGTTGCAATAATGAGTTTCGCGCTTGTGCAAATCATCCCCGCGAGGGCGGAGGAAGAACTTGTCCTTGGTGGCAACACGGCGGAGTATACGTTTGAGAACGATTCCACAGAGAATTCTTTGTGGACGTATAACCGCGCAAAAAATGAGTGGACATCTTCGAAAACGAAGAATTTAGGGACGCTCCCGGCCAATATCGCGAAAGCGAATAAACTCACGCTCAAGGTGACGGAAGCCGGCAACATCGCGCTCAAATGGAAAGTAAGTGACAAGTCACAATGTGCGGTTGCCGTTAAGCATTATACAAACGTCGTTGATGGTAATATTGAAAGTCTGACTCCGACTTATCTATTAAACAAAGGATTCACTACTGGCTCCAACACAAAATACAACGCGCAATTTAGTGACAGTGATTATCAAGGTGATTTAACTACTGATAATAAATCATATACAGAATTAGAAATTACCGGTTGTGCAGAAGGCGATGTTGTTACAATAGAATATATAGATACATACGGTTATAAATATCATCAAATGACCATACAGGGGCTCAACGTTCCCAATACGGAATTTGCTATCACGGCAAGTGTTGCGAGGGGCGAAACCGATCGGGGCACGATTCAAACGGAAAAAGAGGGCGAGCAATCTCAAAATGGCGCTTTGACAGTAAAGCGCGGCTATGACGAGTCTGTAACATTTACCGCTGTCCCCCATGAAGGCTATGTTGCCTATTGGGAGGATTCGACGGGTAAAATCGTCAGCCATAACGACCAGTATACCATTTCTGGGATCGCCGAGAAGGACAATGGATCGCAATACACTGTACATTTTGTACAATGGGACGGGACAATCCAATTAACTTCCGAAGAGAAAGATGGTCAGAAATATTTCAAATCGGATGAGAACGGCAAATATTCTTTCGATTTCGACAAGTTTGTGACAGAAACAGCCGCAAGCGTTAGCGCGAAGTTATCTTTTTCGTTTGTGATCCCCGAAGGCGGCGCATTTCTAACATTTGATTACTTTTGGCCGGAAGGATATGGCAACGCATTTACCGGTGAATACATCACAGGCTCAAATGTTCTATATGTGGACGAGACATCCGTTAGCGATTTCACACCGCAGGCATCCTCTCTTGAGGGGGAACATACCCCTTCTACTTTTACAAAATACTACAGTGAAGCAGGATATTACACAGCATATTTCAAGGTTTCGGGACGGATATCGAATCAATATCAGTGGGATCTGTTTTTCCAAAATGTACGCGTTTGTCAATACGATGAATTGAGTTTTGAAAAATTCACTATCGATTTTGACGAAGCGACTACCACGGCGTCGATGAACATGGTGGGTCATGATCCGCAAGAGATTCAAGCGAACGTTCCTTTTAATGTGCCCAAAGGCATTTTAGTCACTTTAAGTGCGCTGCATCCGCAACTTGGGCAAAGGGCGTCCGCCTTGGATCCTTCTCAACAGGTAGCTTTTTCAATAGCCGGTTTTTCCGGCAATATGACAAATGCAGAAGGGGAAACATATGCTTGTGCCGCTAACCAAAGTGACTTTCCCCCCAATGAACAGAGCAAACAAGGTGTAAAGTGTAGCGTTACGTTTTATAACTCTACTATTGTCAAGATGGCCAGTGTGTTCTGCACCGTTCCGGAAGCGGGAGCAAAATTAAGTGTTAATTATACAGAAAATGCCCTGCTGTCTGTTGAAGCAACAAAGGCGAGCGATGACCAAGATGAAGCAATAAAAATCACAGACAAACTATCGGTAGATTTCCCGTTCGGGAAAACGAATTCGATGATTGTCAGGATAAAGACATTCGACGTGTTTTCCAAAGATGACTTTGTCATCACGGTCGATGGAAAAGAACTCGCAAACGAAGTGATGGAACTGCCGGGCGTGATAGCGTTCTCCTTGACGGACGTCTTAAACCGTACTGTCGCGATTGCCTTTAATGTCGATCACGCCACCCGAACAAATAGCGCATATACTTACAAATTGATTCAGCTAACCTTTTACGCCAAAACAAATGTCGGAGGGAGCACCATCCAAGACATTGTAAAAACGAATGACTTGACCGTGACGGAAGAAACGGGAGCAGGCATTGCGGCTTGGGAATTTGACCCGTATCGCTCCGAAGAGGAAGGCGAGTATGCCTATTGGGGTCATTTACCCGCAGGGACAGAAAATAATGTTCAAAAAGATGTGGTTTTGGGCCTCACAATGGGTGAGGCTTCTGCATCAAGCGGGAGCATCTCTTTTGAATTTCAACTGAAGAGTTGGGCCACTTCCACTCTATGCTGTAGCGGGCAACTCTATTATCAAAT
Source organism: uncultured Clostridia bacterium (assembly GCA_947625385.1). Lineage (GTDB taxonomy): Bacteria > Bacillota > Clostridia > Christensenellales > Borkfalkiaceae > Gallimonas. The sequence continues at coordinate 4,053 of CANQOB010000055.1, read as the reverse complement.
CGACGTACCGTTCAAAACTGCAAGCACGGCATACGAAGGTACCGTGAACAGTGACGGTGGCGATATTTTGGCGGGTAAATATACCGGCCCGGCAACTTTCCTTGCCGGCGTGAAAAACCGGGATCGGGGCATGGAGACGGCGCAGGCTGTTCTCATGGGACCGAACGGATGGTATCGTGCCAGTATCCCCATCCAAAAAGGACAAAAAATTTATCTTGCCTGCTTTATGGGCACTTCTGTATCCATGGTATCTGCGGCTGAAGATGAGACGTGGTTCAGTATCCGTAATCTTAAATTAAATACGGGAACCGCGAATGTTAAGTTAGCAAAGAGCGCGGAAAGCAGTGGGTCTGTTCAGGCAACGGTGGGAGAAAGTCATTATACCGATAGCGATACGAATGGCTTTTCCGTTACGATCGGTACTGCACTGACTCTGCACGCGGAACATGGCAGTGAAACTTTCTATGGTTGGTGCATAGACGGAGATTTGATTTCGACCGAACAAGACATAACCTACTTTGCGGAAAAAGACTGCACGATCACGGCCTATATGGCGCAGGCGAATATCTATGCGGCACGCATCGGCGGTGTGTTCTATTCTGACTTGCAAAATGCACTTGATGCTGCGTCCAATGCTTCGGATAAGACGGTCATCATCATAAAAGATAATTTGGACATCGACGAAGATTTAACGATAAAGGCGGGCGTTACTTTGCTTCTCCCCTATAATGCAGCGGGAGAATTTACCGGTAACGGAGCGCCGGGTAATGCAGAAAACCGAATCGCTTGGTTCAGCGATCAAAAAACAAATTATCGTTATCTCACCGTCACTCTAAAAGGCGGTCATTCCATCACCGTTAACGGGACGTTGAAAGTTGGCGGCATAGTCAATTATATGAGCGGGCAGGGAATCCAAGGGCATACCTCGGGAGCATATGCCGAACTCATTCTTGAAACGGGCAGTAAAATTCAAGTCGCGCAGGGCGGCGTGATGGACGTCTTTGGGCGCGTTTGGGACGGTTCTGATGCCAAGACCTCAGGCATGGGTACTATCGACGTCGCCGACGGCGGCAAGCTCTATCAGCCTTTCCTCATCCTTGACTTTGCGGGCGGCACGAATACGTTTAATAGTTATATGAATGGTACCACGCCCTTCAAGCGTTATGCGATGATCAACATTGAATGCCCCATTACCGTTCATTATGGTGGTATGCTTTATGGGCACGCGAGCCTTTGGGTAGAAACGATGAATTTGCTTGCTTCTCTCGATCAGCCATTCATCTCCTATGATATGGGCGATGGGAAAGGCGGCGACGGCAAGGGGAACGATACGTTCATCACGCTTGCGCAAAACTCAAACGTGACAATGACTTATGAACCGGATAAGATTGTTGGCGGTGCGACTGCTACAAACGGTACCGAGGGCATCGGCAAGACGACCATGATATTTACGGGCGGCGCGACGTTCAGTTATATGCAGTTCTCTGCTATGGGGGTGAGCCTTCCCACAAGCCCCGTCGTATTTTCCATTCCCTATAACTATGAGGTGGAACTGAATGACTTCGAATCGCCGCAGGCTGACAATCATGCGCAATATGAGACGAAGACGGACTTCATGATCATGCCGGGTGCTGTTGTGACGGTTGGCGAAGGTGCAACGCTTACGCTCAACGCAAACGCTTGGGTGCTTGATGGCTATGCGGGTGGAAAACAGGCAGAAAAATGGTATCCTTCGGCAAGCGAACTTGCACCGAACTACTCTGAGAGTGGCAATTTGATCGTGAACGGTACGCTCAAGATCGGCTTAAAGACAACCGTACAGGAACCAAGTCTCGATATTGTTACCGGGAGCTCTAAACCTTTCACGCCTGAACAAGTGTCCGCAACTTTCCTCGGTGTTGTGCAAACAACGGGCGGCGGCAGAATCGAGATTCCCGCAGATACGATTTTAAGTGGAAAAGTATGGGCAGGCTTGGTAGGCCAAGACTATTTCGAATACGAAACCACCGCGCGGGTTTGGGACAAAGTTCATAATTGCTTCGGCAATCTCGTGGCTGGGCATACTTACACCGCCACCTCGGACGATGCGTTCACGCTCGACACGCTCAACTACACCAATACCGAGGGCGGTGCGGATGAGCTTACGTTGACTCTCAATCAAGGCATGGTAGGCTCGTGGAAGGTCGTACACACAAGTCACAGCGAGCCGACGTGGGAGTATGACGCCAATAAAGACGGCACGGTCAAGCCCAACGAGGTCAAACAGCTCACGCGTTATTGCACCGAGCTTGGCTGCGATGAAGAGTTCCACCGCTACCTTGTCGGTACGCCTAACGGCTCCATCGGCGAAAAGACCTATCGCGGCGCTACCTTCTCCGCAGAGGAGATCGCAGAGCTCATCAAGAAATATTATACCGAACTCAACGAACTTAAGTCCTTTCCCGAGGGAGTCGTGATCTCGGTCTCGGAAGAGGCCCTGAAATCCGCCATCGATGTAAAGAGCTACACTGTCACGGTCACCCTGAATGATGCCGAGAACGGCGGGTTCTTCCTCGGCGAGAGCGGCTTTGTCTACACGAATTCCGTGCAGTGGACGATAGAGGCCTTTAATCTGAGCATAGAGGGGAATGCCTCGGCAACGCTCAAGCATGAATCCGTGGAGTATAACGGGCAGAAGCAAGAGGTCGCCGTGCAATCGGTGCTGGCGAATCTTACGTCGGGCAGCAGCACCGGGCTCAACCTTGACAGCGATTACACCGTTCAATACAGTGGCGACACGACGAATGCGGGCACTGTGACCGTGACCATCAAGGGCACAGGCAACTACACGGGCGAAATCAAGCTCACGTATCAGATCACGAAGAAGGCGCTCAATGTGACCATCGACAACGCCTCTCACACCTATGGCGAGATGCCGACGCCTTCGGAAAAGCTCACCGTGACGGTATCGGGCGAGGTCGCGGGTCAGACAGCGGATATTAAGGCAGCCTTTACGCTCACCGCGCAAGACGTGACGCAGTGGCAAGATGTCGGGCACTACCCCATCACGGCGCAATACGATGAGAGCGCGGGCGTTCTCAAGAACTACACGGTGAACGTCACGAACAAGGAAAACACCGCCTATGAGATCAAGGCGAAGGACATCGCGGAAATCGAGGTCGAGTTCACCAAGACGTACACCTATGACCGCACCGAGCAGAAACCTCTCGCGGGCGAACTCACAGTCACGCTTGCGGGTTACGAGGATCACGCGGTGACCTTCACGGTCGGCAGCTATAAGAATAATACCGACGCGGGCAGTACGGCGAGCCTTGTCGTGACGGGCACGAACAACTTCACGGGCACCAAGACGGTCAACTTCACCATCGGGCAGGCGACCATCGACAGCGTGTCTGTGGGCGGCAGCTATACCTATAACGCCGAGGACCAAACGGACACCGTGAAAAACAACCTCACCGTCATGGCGGGTAGCCTTACGCTGAGCGTGAATGAGTACACCGTCACCTTCGCGAAGGACGATGAGAGCACCGTGAAGAACGCGGGCACCTATACCGTGACCGTCACCACGACGGATAAGAACTTTAAGACGGATAAGGCCGTCACGGCAGAGTTCACGGTCGCACAGGCGCAGGTCACGGTCACGGCGGAAAGCAAGAACTCGCCCGAGGGACAACAGCTTGTCGCGTTGACTTTCACGATCACGGGCTATTACGAAGAAGATACGGCTCTGCGCGCGGCGCTTACGATCACCGTCGCCGACGGCGCCAATACGGGCAAGGCGAATGAGGAGTTCGCCATCACCGTAAAGTTTACGAGTGAAGACGGAGCCAAGCAGTTCCCGAACTACACCTTTGAATTTAAGGAAGGCACCTATAAGATCACGGCGGCAGTGTTCGCGAACGTGACTTTTGCGAGCGGCAGTGCGGTCTATGACCGCGCGACGCACACGCACGAGGCGACCCTCGGCCAGCCCGCAGATAAGAAGGGGACTTTCGACGCGAAGTATACCTATGCCATCAAGGACGGCGCCCCTGTTGAGGAGATGAAGGAAGC
>CANQOB010000054.1 GCA_947625385.1 uncultured Clostridia bacterium | reverse complement strand
CCGCCGCACGCCCCCTCGCGGGTGCCACCGCTCATGTCGCGCCGCCGCTCACAGTGCACCGCACTGTTGAGCGAGAATTGCGGCGCTCCACCCCATTTGCGCACCACGGTACGCACACTGTCCGATGAAACATCTAATCGGAACCAAGCTTATGAAGGCATAAACGCCTATTCGCTCGACGAAAATATTTGCGCAGCAAAGATTTTCGCCGAAAACAAATCGCGCAAAACTCTTGCAAAAGGCGGCAAAGTGTGCTACCATATAGGCATGTTTCATATCGTTTTGGTCGAGCCGGAAATTCCGCAGAATGCGGGCAACATCGCGCGTACCTGTGCGGCGACGGGGTGCACGCTTCATCTCGTGAAGCCGCTCGGCTTCGAGATCTCGGACAAGTACCTGAAGCGCGCCGGGCTCGATTATTGGCAATATGTCGACGTGCGCCTGCACGACAGCCTCGACGAGCTCTTTGCATCGCTCGGCGGCGCCGTGTGTCATTTTTTTACGACAAAGGCGCAAAAATGTTATACGGATGCCGTTTACGAGCCCGGTTGCGCGCTCGTGTTCGGCAAGGAGACCAAGGGGCTCGACGAGGCGCTCCTCGTGGCGCACCGCGAGCACTGCGTCCGTATCCCCATGCAGGAGGGCAGGCGTTCCCTCAACCTCTCGAACAGCGTGGCGATCGCCGTCTATGAGGCGTTCCGCCAATGTAACTTTGCGGGGCTGGAAGAGACGGGATCCCTGCACACCCTAAAATGGTGAGGCGCGTTGCGCGCGCCGTCTATGCCGCAGCCGTGGCGTTGGCGTGCTTGTGCATGCTCGTTTTCCCTCTCCCGAAGCAGACCTCTGCGGGAAAGGTCCTCTGTCTATGGGAGGACGGGAGCGTGACCGAAGAGGGCTACGGCATTGTCTGTTCCGCGCTCGTCGGCATCTCCGACGACGGCACGATCGAGCTCCTCCGAGGCACCCATGTCGGGCATATCCCCTCTTCGGACGCCATGAATACGCTGCTCGGCGTGCTCCGTTCGGACAGCCTTGCGGACATGCTCCGCCTCGACGGCAGCAAGCTCTCCTTTGTGGAGCGCATGGCGCTGCTCTGCGAATATTCCTCCACCGTGTTCTACGCGGGGGAAGCGTTTTCCTTCACGGGTGCGCGGGTGGAGCGGGCAAAACCCGACCGCGCCGAAGAAGTGCGTCTGCTGTTCGGCGACCTTCCCGCGGGCTATCTCGCCAAGATGGGGGCGACCGCTCTCCATGTGGCGTGGGACGCGGAACTCTCCGCCGCCGCGCTCGTCGGGAGCAATGTGGAGACGGTCACGGCTTCCGCGCCCTATTCTTCGGAGGACGGCGCGCTCTACCGCACGGGCAGGGACGGAAAAACGCTCGTGGCGGCGGTCCCGTCGGCGGAGCGGCTCGAACTTTCGATGAGCCGAAGCGCCGAGGGCGCTCTGCTGCCCTGCGAATCGCTGCGCTCCCTCACGCTGCCCTTTCTCGGCGCATCGGAGGGGCTCGCGGGCGACCTCGGCTATCTCTTTTCGGACGGTACGCAGTATTGCGTCCCCGCGACGCTTGCCGACGTCAAGGTGACGGGCGGCATGCTTTCGGAGACGGCGTTTTATCTCTGCCCGGGCATCCAAACCGTCGACGTGTGCGGCGTTTTGCCGCAAAACATCCATCCGCGCGCCTTTCTCGGGGCGACGTCGCTCCAAGAACTGCATGTGCCCGTCCCGGTAGAGCTTGCGGGCGAGTTTTACGAAGAGACCGCGCCCTGCGGGTGTATCGTTTATCGGAGGAAATGACATGAAAGAATTCTTCAAAAAGCTGTTCAGCCGATTTTTCATCGTTGCGCTCACGATCGTGCTGCTGTTTGCGATCATCTGCCTCGTCACCGTGGGCACCGTTGCGGCGGTCTATTTCCTCATCGAGCGCCTCTTCCCCGAAGCGGCGGTCTATGTCAACTTTGCCGTCACCGCCGTGGCGTGGATCATCGTTTTTATCACCGTCTTGCACGCCGCCAACCGCGACATGGTCCCCGAAACGAAGATTCCGTGGATTCTCTGCATCATCGGTCTCAACGTGTTCGGCGTACTGCTCTACATCGTGTTCTCCTCCCACCGCCCCTCCGCCTCGAAGCGCAGACTGTACCGCGCGGTGCTGGAATCCACCCACCGCTTCGAGACGAGACAGGTCTCCGCGGACGAGCTGCACGACAGCATGCACCATTGGGCGGCGACCTCGGAGGCGCTCTCCACCGCCAATCCGTCGGCGGTCGTCCACAGCGGCACCAAGACGGAATATTTCCCCTCGGGCGAGGCATTCTTCTCTCGCTTTCTCGACGATCTGGAGGCGGCGACCGACTACATCTTCCTCGAATATTTCATCATTGAGCGCGGCACGATGTGGAATTCTATCCTCGCCATCCTCGAACGGAAGGTCAAAGAGGGGGTGGAAGTGCGCGTCCTCTACGACGACATCGGCTGCATGGGGAAGATTCACCTCAACTACCACAGAACCCTGCAAAAGAAGGGCATACGGTGTGTGAAATTCAATCCCTTCGTGCCCGTCGTCACCAACGTGCACAACAACCGCGACCACAGAAAAATCGCCATTATCGACGGAAAGATTGCCTACACGGGCGGACTCAACCTCGCCGACGAATATATCAACGCGCGGGAACGGTTCGGCTATTGGAAGGATTCCGCCATCCGCCTCGAAGGCCCGGGAGTCAAGAACTTTGTCCTCATGTTTTTACGCCTCTTCGATGTGCAGGTCAAAACGACGGAGGATGTCTCCCGCTATCTCGTCGAATCTCCCGAGAGATTCGAAGGGGAGGGGTACGTCCAGCCGTACGGAGACGGTCCCTTCCCGCTCTACGATAAACACCTCGGCGAGGACGTCTATCTGAACATCATCGGCAGCGCCCGCAAATATGTCTATATCACGACGCCCTACCTCATCATCGACTACCGCATGCGCGAGGCGCTCATCCTCGCCGCCAAGAGAGGGGTGGACGTGCGCATCGTCACGCCCTTCATTCCCGACAAGAAGATCGCGTTTGCGCTCACCCGTTCCAACTATATGGCGCTCATCAAGGGCGGCGTGAAGATCTATGAATATACGCCGGGATTCATCCACGCCAAGAGCTTCCTCGCCGACGACACAGTCGGCGTGGTGGGGACGATCAACCTCGACTACCGCTCCTTTTTGTTCCATTACGAGGATGGCGTGCTCATGTATCAGACCAAGGCGGTCGGACAGCTCAAAGAGGACTTCGAACATGTGTTTTCCGTCTCCTCGCGGCAGACGGAGGAGGATGCGAAGCGGAGCGTCGTCTGGCGTTGGATCTGTGAGATCGCCAAGCTGTTCGCCCCGCTGTTTTGAGAGAAAAAAAGCCCCTTTGGGGGGCATAAAGTATTTTTGATAAGGTTTTGCGGCGTTTAATCGGAAATTTCGTCGAACACGGGGTCGTCGAAAAATTCTTTTAAGCTCATGTTCAGAGTAGCCGCCACCTGATAGACCGAATCGACGGCGACTTTGTTGTGCTGAGCCTTGACGAGGATATAGACAAGCTGTTTCGATACGCCTCCCATTCGGCTCAATTGATAGGCGGTCAGTCCGCGCTCTTTTAATAAATCGGCTATTCTTTTCCCGATTGCCTCGTTCAGCTTCATTTACGACCTCTTTTTCGACAGTTTGCTCTATCAGTATAAAATAATCGCAAAAAATTATGGGAAACGCCCGTTTCCCTTTTGACATTTTTCGGCAACAATGATAGACTATTTCTATGAGCAACCGAATCGTAAAATGCGCATTTTTCGGACATAGGGATTTTAACTATCGACCTTATCGGGAAAAAATCAAAGAGCTTATTTGTCAGCGGAAAAACGAGTTTTTATGAACACAGAACGCAAGCCGAAAAGGCGGCAAAAATTGCCCCCGCTCTCTCCCGAGAGCGGGGGCATGTCGCTTTGTCAATTCTTTTTCCATTCGACGGCTTCGCCCGTCGCGTCGTCGAAGTGCCACCAATAGTTCCATTCCGTCCACTGCTCTCCGCTCGGCTCCCCGTCGGAGAAGTAGTACCGCGTCGCTTCGGTAAGGTCGAAATTATTACTTTCAATTTCGATTGTGTTCCAATCCTCTTTCGTCCCGCCATAATATACTTTTTCTAGCGAATTGCAACCGTAGAACGCACCCTCTCCGATTTCGGTCACGCTCTTGGGAATAGTGATGCTTGTCAGAGAGCTGCAATCATCGAACGCCATAGCACCGATTGAGGTTCCTCCTGTGATGACAACCTCTTTAAGTGAGGCAGGAACATATTTAGAAGAGTTTTCGAAAACTCCCAGGACCCCGAAGATGTCTTTGAATCTGTTATCCATAGAGCTGTTATTTTCCGTGCCCACAAATGGAATAGAAATGCTTTCAAGCGAATCGCAACCTCCAAACGCCCCATATCCGATTGAAGTCACGTTTTGGGGGACGATAATGCTTGTAAGCGAACTGCAACCGTAGAACGCAAACCATCCAATTTTGGTCACGCTCTCAGGAATTACGCTGTTTTTACAGCCCGCAATCAAAGTGTTCGTTTCGATTTCAATCAAACAATCTCGTTCACTTCGATAAACTTTATTGCCTTGCGAAACATTAATATGTTCCAACAAACTGCAATTATAGAACGCATAACTACCGATCGAGGTCACACTGTCGGGAATCTTTAATTCTCCCGTTAACCCACTGCAATCTTTGAACGCCTCATTCGCAATCAATTTTGTGTTTGTACGGATAGTATAACTTCCCGAAATCGTATTTTTTGCTTCGATCAAATAATTGCCAATATAAAGCACACTGCTTTCGTCCCAATGTGAGGAATCGTTATAAAATGCCGTACCATCGAACGCACCAATTTCAATCGAGGTCACGCTCTCTGGAATTACGATGCTCGTCAGCCCGCTGCAACCATAGAACGCATAGGCGGGGATAGTTGTCACATTTTCTCCAAAAGTGACGGTGGTAAGTTGCGTACATCCCGTAAAAATCGGAGAATCAACACTTCCCGCCGATGTGCAGTTCTCCGCATTCCAAGTCACGCATTCTAGCGAACTGCACCGCGCGAAAGCGTCCTTTCCGATTAAGGTCACGTATTCGGGAATGACGATGCTTGTAAGTAAACTGCGATTAGAGAACTCGCCATTGCTGATTTCGGTCACACCTTCGGGAATGGTCACCGCACCTTTAACTGCTTGGGGAATATGGACAAACTCTGTCTTTTCTTTATTATACAATATCCCATCTTGACTGCTGTAATTTTGATTTTCCGCAGCGACTTCTATTCTTTGCAACGAACTGCAATCTTCGAATGCACCGCTTTCAATCGAGGCCACACTCGCGGGAATGGTCATACTTATAAGCGAGCTACACCCCTGAAATGCTCTCCGTCCTATTTCGGTCACACTATTGGGCATGATGATGGTTGTCAGTGAATCGCAATCCTTAAATGCTTTTTCTGCAATCCCGACGACCGGAAGATCTTGGTAGATTTCCGAGATACGGATAATTGGACCGCCTGCTGTCCCGATTCCTTTCACAAAATAACCTTTGTCTTGTTGTTCATAAATAAGACCTTCTGTGGGTGTCAAGGGGCAGCCACAAATAGAACAGTTTCCGTTGCCGTCATCGACATGTTCTTCGTCCGCAACGATGTTTGCCCCGCATAAATCACAAACCTTGCTGTGGCTTTTGTCTTCCATTATCCATGTCGCGGTATGGTCTCCGAAAGGTAGCGTGCGCGTTTCTTCTTTTCCGCAGGTGACGCAAACGCGCGCTTCGGTGCCCTGTACAAGGCATGTGGAAGGCGTCCTCACCGTCCATTCGCCGTAGGAATGCTCGTGAAGCGCTCCCTTCTTGGCATAGACGACTTCCATATTGCCGGAGCCAAGCGTAATGACACCGTCCTTGATCGTCCCGGTCTGTGTCTCTGTGATTCCGAGAAAGTCTACGTAGCGCATAGTGATTTTTTCGCCGTCCACTTCGAACGTGCCCGACAGCGCACCTTGCTCCCACTTGTCTTTGGTCAAGACAAGCATATCGTCATAGTTGTACTGCTCATTCGTAAAGCGATAGTACGTGCCGTTAAAGCGGTTTGCGATCACGATCGGCAAAATAATGGCAAGGAGCAACGCCACGATGAGCAATGCCGCAACGATGATAGTCTGCTTTTTATGGGCAGCGACCCAACCTTTCACTGCCGTAAAAGCCGACGGCTTGGCGATTGCCGTTGCGGGCGGCTGTTTCGTAAACGAATAGCCGCATTCGTCGCAGAACTTAGCGCTCCCTGCGAGCTTTGTTCCGCAGTTGGGACAGGTTTTTCCCTCCTGCCACGCTTCGCCGCATTCGGGACAGAACTTACCTTCGAACTCCGTCCCGCATTTCGGACATTTTTGCATAGTAAAACTCCTCCGTAAAAGTATTTTGCGGGCAAAAAAATAAGGGCGCTCCAATATGGAACGCCCGCAATAGAAGTATCCCATATTGTTGCGACACAATCGACTTTTCCATTTATTGCAAGCGGAAAAAAGAGGATACACCTATGCTGAGGTTGTAGCCGCTTGCAATATTTTTTATTCGATTATGTCGCATTTTCAGTATAGCACGAACGGAAAAATAATTCAACCGTTTTGCAAAAATTTTGGCAGACATCTTATAAAATCTCGCGGGGCGAACCCTTCGGGTTCTCGCCCCGTCGGCGACAAGAAAGGCGGGACAGCAAAAGCGCACTTCCCATAGGGAACAAAAAATAAAATTTTTAGAATTGTGCTTTCAAGCGATGACAAAAACTCTCGGATAAATTCATCCGAGAGTTTTTGCTATTGTAC
>CANQOB010000053.1 GCA_947625385.1 uncultured Clostridia bacterium | reverse complement strand
GACCCGAATTTTCATTGAGAGAGGAAAATTATGAGCAAGAAAAACCCATATAAAAAAGATATTCCGGGCGTCTGCACCGTCTGCGGAAAGATCGCCTTTTTCGATGAATTCGGAAACGGGAAATGCCCGCACTGCGGCTGGGAAATGGAGCAGGACGAGGAGGAAATGGGAAAACGAGGGATCAGTTATCCCATGCTCGTCCCCGTATGGCGGGCACGGGAACAGTATAAGCAAGGAAAGCCTTTCAAGGCGACCTTTGAGGACTTCGTCAATGGCTTGTATTTTTATAGCGAAATGTCTTTCGTCCACAAAGGTCAGCCGTATTATGTCATGTTTTCAAACGGGAAGATTTGCATCGGGCACGACGGAGAATATCAATTATATGATACCCGCGAAGAATTTACGGAAAAGGCAAATATCGGCGGACGACTTTTGAAGGACATTTGGGACGAAGTGGAAAATCCGAGCTATATGTTCGATTAAAGGAGAGATATGCAGGAAGAACTTACGGAATACGAAAAACAGAAAGCACAAAAGAAGCGCGAACTCGTGCGGAACGAACTTCAAACGGTGGGGAAATATCAGATCCCGCTCATCAAAAAGCAGGAGATAGACTTCGACACAATCAGCCTTTTAAGCTACGTCGACACAAAGACGAATGACGAAAAGAACGCCTATAAAACGGTTCACTTCTTCTTGCACGATTGGCTGTTCGACAAGGTCTATGACAAAGCATTTGACGAAGCCGAAAAGCTCAAACAGTATTATGCGCTTCTTTCACCCGATTTCAGCATGTTTACCGATATGCCGCTCGCGCTTCAAATCATGAGCGTATTTAAGAACCGCTGGTGCGGCGCCTATTGGCAAAGCTTGGGACTTCGTGTGATTCCCACGATCAGTTGGGGAGACGAACGCAGCTTTGAATTCTGCTTTGACGGCGTGGAAAAAGGCTCTACGGTCGCCGTCTGCACCTACTATCGGGAGAACGACGAAGAGAGTTTTATGCTCGGCTATAACAGAATGCTTGAAGTCATTCAACCGAGCAAAATTCTCTGTTATGATGAGCCTTTCGAGGCGATGAAGGGAAATATCAAAGAATTTCTTCCCACGACGTACGAATGGACGAAAGAACTCGATTGGAAGGGAAAAGCAAAATTTCTTTTCGAGAAACACACGAGGAATCAACTCTGAGCTACGCAGCGGCGCACCGCTTATGCAATAAGCGTCGTGTCTATACTTTATTCGGATATAAATTTAAGGGAGACGACGACCGTCTCCCTTGTTTTTCCCTATGACGCACACCCTGAAGCGGGGAGCTTGATGGTTTATTCTTCATCCGGACCTTCTTCGCCGTTCGTCGCATAGACGTCGATGTCCCCGTCCTCCGAGGTATCCACGTGCATGCGCACGGGTTTGGGCGCTTTCTTCTTGTCCGACTTCTTCTTGCGGAAGTACAGCCACAGCCCGACGCCCGTTGCGGCGCCCGCTACGAGCACGCAGGCAACGACGATGAGCGCGATCTCCCAGCCTTCGAGGCCGCCCTCTTCCTCGGTCTCCTGCGGCGGCTCGTAGTGTTCGAGGAAGCCCTTGTAGTAGTCGTCGATGGCGTCGTCGTCGGCTTCGGCATGGGTGCCGATGTTCGTCACGAAATAGGAATAGACGCGGTAGGAGCTTTCGCCGTCCTTGAAATCCGTCTCCTTGAAGAGCTCCTCCGACTCGTCATAGACGAATCCCTCGCCGTTTGCGAAGGCTTTGAGGGCGTTGAGCTCCTCTTCGTCGTACAGCTCGTCGACCTCCGCATCCTCCGCCTCTTGGATGTTCTCGTTGAGAAGCGTGAACTGCTTGTCACCCGTATAGAAATAGTATTCGAGCAGGTTGCGCAGGCGCGTGCTCGCCTTGGTGGCGACCGACGAGAGCAAGCCGTCCGTGCCCGTGATCTCTTCGAGTTTGTCGTTGCGCGCGGCGAGCTGTTTGTTGTCCATGAGGCTGCCGCCCTCTTTCAGATCGACGACGGAGATATAGCTGTACGCGGTCGAGCCGTACTGTTTGGCGTTCGCGAAAAAGACCAGCCCGTCGACGATCTCGAGGTCGTACCAACCGCTCGTGTGCTCTACGTCGAGGATGCGCACTGCCTTGAAGTAGGAGTTGTCCTCCCCGTTGAAGGTCAGATCGCCATAGTCGTTCCTGCCGGTCTCGTCGTCCGTCACGCCGTTATAGACGGCGCGGTTGACGGAGAACCCTCCCGACGTGGAATTCGTATAATAGAGATAGCGGAGCTCGCTCTCCACCCCTGCGGGCTTGCCTGCGCCGCTGTGCGACTCCGCATCCGCGACGAGGAAGCGGGGCGAGCTTGCGCCGCGCGCGATCGTCGTCTTGTCGGTCGTGACCGTCCCGTCCGTTTCCGGCGTCACGTCCGCACGGACGATATTGGAGCCGTCCGCATAGATATAATGGTGCTGCCCCCCTTCGATATAGAAGAACGCCGAGGAGGTCGAGGAGGTGGATGCGGCGGAGGCGACCGTTTCGAGCGCGTCGCCGTCGTTGACCGCGATGCTGTCCGTGCCCATCTTGTCCTCCGCGAGGTAGTAGAGCGAACCGCTCGCGCCCACCGTGCTGTCCGTCGTGGACGTGGACGTGCGGACAAAGTAAATGCCGCCGTTTGCGAACGTTTTGAGCGAATAGGTGTAGCCTACGGGGGAAACGGGGCGCGAATTGCTGTGGTTGTACTGCGTCTTGGCGTTCCCCGCGCCGATGCCGTCTACGACGAGCGTGCCGAGGTTGACATAGGGCGCCTCGCCGTCGTTGTTCTCTTCGAGCCAATCCCGATCCCATTCGTAGTCATAGGGCGCCTCCGTCGTGTCCGCTTCGACGCGGTAGATCTGGTTGTAGGTGAGGGAGGTGTCGGGATTGTCGCTGTCGGGATGGTTGACGACGCCCATCGTGTAATAGACCGTCGTCTCCCCCTTGTCGGTATTGTGGAAGAGATAGCCCGTGGCGTTTTCGGCGAGCACCGTATCCGTTGCGGGATTCGCCGTGTTGCGCGCGTGCAGGTCATAGTTGGACGACGTGTCCGCGTTCGCGGAAGCATAGATGACGTACACATCGTCCCCGCCTTCCGGCTTCACGAAGCGGTAGGGCGTCGTGTTGCTTTCGAGACGGAAGAGATCGACGATATCGGTGCCGTCGAGTTTTGCGCTCTTGAAGTCGAGATAGCTGTTCTCGATGACGCCCTGCGTGTTGGGCGTGTTGGTCGGCGTTGCATAGTAGACGCGGTCGCCGTAAACGAAGATGCCCGCCGTATAGTCGCCCGCCACCATGAGGGAGGGAATGACCGTTTCCGCGGTGTTCTCGCCCTTTTCGAGGTCGGTTTTGAGAATGCGTTGGAGCGAGCCCTTGACGGGGGTGCCATAGGTGTTGTCCGACGTGGACTGCTCTATCCCGTTGATGAAGTAATAGTAATTCCCCACGCCGACGACAAAACCGCCGTTCGAAGTCACCGTCTCGTAATTTTCGGGAAGCCCGTCCACCCCCTTGACCGTAGGTCCGCACGCCGCAATGGAGAGCGTCCCCGCCGCAAGGATCGCAGCCGTCGCTGTTGCCAAAAAGATTTTCGTAGATTTCCGCATATTGATATTCCTTCGTTGCATCGGAATTTAGTTCTAACGATACAGCCTCTATTATAAACTAAAATGAGGCGTTTGGCAATCAAAAACCCGTGAAACTTATACTTTTCTTTGAGAAAATTTTGTCTTGATGCCGCAGCACAGCGGAAAAACTCACCGCTTTGCGCCCCGAAAATCCATCAACGGAGGAATGATATGGAAAAATTCGGAATTTTCGAGCTCTTGGATGCGCTCTCCGCGCTCACCGCAAGGCAAGAAGATGCGCCCGCGCCTGCGCCCGCCCCGTCCCCCAAACCGCCCGCGCTCGACCCCGTGTTCGCCCCGCCCGCGTACGGCGCATCGGGACAGGCGGCGCCCGCGGGAGGCTCTGCGCTCGATTCTTTTCTGACGCGCCATGAGCGCACTAAGGAGAAGGCGAAAAAATAGTTTCGAACGATTTCTTTTGCTGACGCAAAATAAATACGTTCGAGCGAATAGGCGTTTACGCCTTAATTGACTTGGCTCCGATTAGACGTTTCATCGGACAGTGTGCGTACCGTGGTGCGCAAATGCTGTGAAAAAGCAAAAAACGTGGTTTTTGCTTTTTCCTTTATTTTTAGGTTTCGCGCGATTTCTTTTGCTGCGCAAAATAAATACGCGCGAGCGAATAGGCGTTTATGCCTTAATTGACTTGGCTCCGATTAGTCGTTTCATCGAACAGTAAGCCGAAAGGGTTCGGCAACTTGGGTCGCCCACGGCGGAAGTGAATTCCGCCTAAGGCAACAATTTTGAGAAAAAGGGCGCGCGGCGCAAAGGAACTTTGCGCCGCGCGGGGTTGTTGCGATATTTCGCAGTGTTATTCCTCTCCCCCCTGTGGGGGGGGAACGCAGGGTGACCCCCGCGCTCCCGAATTCATTAGAAGAGGAAATGTAGAAGTTAGTGCTTATTTTCGGGCAGCATGGCGACTTCCTGCGGAGCGACGGAGGAAGTGACCGCGGGCGAGAAGTTCACATGGAGCAGGGTTGCCGCACCCGTTTGCGGTGTAGTCGAGCTACCTACAATATCCATGTACAAATAGGTGCCTATGTCCTCCTCCGTAAAGGTGAGCGTCATGCTGTGGAAGGGCACTTTTTCGGTTCCGAGAGCCTCGTCAAAGACGATTTGCTCCTTCCACTTGGTGACGAGAGCCGTATTGTTCGCATGCGTGCTGTATTTCCCTTCCCAAACGACCGCGCCCTTGCGCTCGGACTTAGCTTGAATGGAATCCGCGTCGAAGGCAATCTTGGACGGGAAGAGCGCATTTATGTACAGGAAGTCAATGGGATCTCCATCGGCATTGTTGAATACGATGTCCACCGTGAGGGTGAGCGTGCCCGCAGCCTTGACCTCATAGCCGATGAACATGAAAGATTCCTTATTGGCAAGCGTTCTCTTCCCGTAATACGTCTTGTTGTTCTCTATCACGACAATGGGACCGACTCCCTCGCCAGAGTCATAGCCAACTGCATTCCACCACGACTGATACTCTACATATTTGTCATAAGAAACTTCTACGGGGTTGCCGCACTTTTCGCACTTGCCCGTGATCGTACCGCCGTCCGCGACGCCCGCGGGAACAGAGTCTGCCGTGTAGTACTCAAACAAGATCTTGCCATCGTGCTTGCAATTTTCGGCTCCCTTCTCCGCGCCGCAGATGCACTTGTCTCCCTCTTGGTCGTAGACGTGGTTCTGCTTGCCTTCGGGAGAGATCTCGCCGTCGTCGGGACATTCCATCCAGTGCTGGGTCGCGTCCCTGTTCTGTTTGGTGTATTTGTGTATGTGGCGGGTGTAGCCGCAGACGTCGCACTTCGCGTCGTCATCGTCGTCATATTTGTGGCTCTCGCGGGATTCTTCGTCGGGGGTATCATCGAGCCAGCACACATTCCAATGCTGCGTATCGTCCTTCGTCTGACGGTCAAAGACATGGGTATGTTCGAGCTTGGTGAACGTCACATCGAGATCCCCCGATTTCCAACTGATTTTATAGTCGCCGGGCGCCTTGTAGTTTCCTCCGTCCGTGGTGCTCTCGCCGACCGACCAGTTGTTGCCCGTACCGTCGGGATAGTACTTCCCGTTGACGGCATTATACAGCTTGAAAGTATCCATCGTCTGTCCTTTTCCGCCGAGACGGAGCGTGATACTCCATTCGCCCGTTGCCTCATCATAGTCAAGCTTTTTGCAGCCGGCAACGCTCATCCTACCGCCGACCATCTTCGGCCATTGGGTATCGCAGTATGTCAAGGAGCCGACTATGTAGATTTCCTCGGCGGTTTCAAGAGGCTCGACGGGCTCGACGAACGTGAATTCGAGCGTGCACTGCGAAAAGGCGATGTCGGGCTTGGTGCGAACGGTGAAGATGTATTTGCCGTCTTTGCCCTTGGCGGGGGTGATGTTCCCCGGTCCGCCGCCGTCTACGAGCGAACCGTCGTTGTTCTTGATGTTGGAAACCCCGAAGTAGCCGAGACCATCGTCCCAGTCGAGGTCCTGTACAATTTTCATCGTATCGCCCGCATAGAGGGTGAGGACGGAAGTCGTGTAGACCGTATAGCCGTTCGCATCCTTCTTGGGTTGCTTCGTCAGCTTGAAGTCGGATTTAAGTTCGGTGAAGCTGCACTTGCTGAGGTCTCCCGCACCCGAGCCGACTACCCAGAAGTTACGGGTGTCGCGACCCTCATCCGGGGTGATGTCCGCTTCCTTCATGCCGCATTCGCATTCCCCGCCTACAAAGACGTGGGGTGCGCGGGTGCTGACGTCGATTTCCCCGTCATCGGGGCAGACGCGCCAGTGTTCGGTCTCGCTGTGGTCCCATCCCGTGAAGGTGTGGGTGTGCGGGGTCGTGGGCTTGTCGCCCTCGTTCGGGTTGGGCTCTGTGGGAGCGCAGGCGGCGACCGCCCAGCCGAGGCAGCCCGCAAGGGCGACCGTCAGACCCAAAGTGAGCCATTTCTTGGTGTTCATACATTCCTCCTATAAAATGTTATTTTTTGTCATTTTCATGACACTATCTATTATATCACCCCCCCCGCGTTGTCAAGCATTTTCACGCACTTTTTGAAAATTTTTCATGAAAATTTTTTTCACGCGCGCGTGACCATTTTATGAGGATTTTACTTGCGCACGGGATTTTAGAAAAGGGAAAGGCGTACACAAGAAAGCGCGGCGGCTTCTCTCGAAGCCGCCGCGCGCAAGAAAAATTCAAAATAAAGGAAAAAGCAAAAACCACGCTTTTTGCTTTTTCACTGCATTTGCGCACCACGGTACGCACACTGTCC
>CANQOB010000052.1 GCA_947625385.1 uncultured Clostridia bacterium | reverse complement strand
GACATCACCCCGGACGAGGGGCGCGACACCCGCAGCTTCTGGGTCGTGGGAAGCGGCGCGGGGGATCTCAGCAAGTGCAGCTTCACCGAACTCAAATCCGACTTCAAACTCACCAAGCAGCCCAAGAAGGATGCGAACGGCTATACGGTCTACACGACTTCCGTCCTCACCCTGTACGCGGGCGATACGATGAAGATCGTACAAGACCTCGACTGGGACGACGGTCTCGGCTATTTCGGGGTCACCAACATCAAGAACAATGACGGCTCTCTTGTTGACGGCGGAGGACCGGGGAACATCACCCCCGCCAAGGGCAAGGACGGGAAATACATCTTCACCGTTCGTACCAAGCCCGACATCGCCTTCTCGCAGTGCACCCTCGAATTCACGTTCGTCGAGCCCGTGGAACCTCTTGAAACCGCCGAGAAAATCTACATAGTCGGCAATCTCAAATATTATAAGACACAATGGCCGAAAAACGGGAGCGCCGCAGGCTGTCTCAAACTCAACTATGACGAGGCGAGCGACGAATGGAGTATCGTCCTCCGTCTCGGCGGCAAGGGGACCGGTACTTATATGCCCAGCGATGAATTCAAGCTCTATAATGCCGTCTCTAAGAAGTATTATCCCGACGGCACGAACAACAACTGGACGGTCAGCGGCACTGCGGACGGACAGAACCACAAGGCGAGCGGCGACTATAAGATCAGCTGGAAAACGGGGGATACCGACATCACCTTCACCCTGCTTCCCCACGAGCACAACTTCGACGACAACAGAATGGCTTGTGACGACGAAGGTCACTTCACCGCCTGCTGGCTCGACGACACCGAGGAAGAGGGCACCCGTCAAAAACACAAGTGGGAAAACGATGAGGATACCAAGTGCGACACCTGCGGTTATACACGTCATGTCCATGTCTATGACCAATGGGGCAGAAACGAGACGCAGCACTGGAAGCAATGCGCAGCGGACGGCGCCATTGATGACAGCACGAAGGAAAACCACACCTTCGACCAGCCCGACAACAAGTGTATCTGCGGGCAGGAGCAGGGAGCCGAGGCATGCAAGCATGACGGTAAAATAAACTTCACCTACACGGCGGACAATCTTCCCGCACAGCAGGAGGAGGGCGGCACCCTGACGGGCACCTGTGCGGAATGCGGCGAACCCGTCGAGATCGCATACGACAAGATCGGCACGATTGAGAAGTATATCTCAACATCGAATCTCGGGAAGCCTTCCGCGATGGTCGAGAACGATCATATCTACTATCTTACCCACAATCATAGCACGATAAGCGGTAAGACCGGTGCCTACCTCGGCTATAAGATCGAGAAGGCGGGCACGCTCACCCTGCGGGTAAATCTTGTGTACGGAAGCGACTATGCCGACGGAAACAATTTACAATTAATGTTTTTGAGCATTTCCGAAACAGAAAACGGTCCTGCAAAAGCGACTTCTGAATCCAAGGGAGATGTAATACTTGTACTGGGAAGCGCGGTTGGAAAGTGGAATAGCAAATCGAAAAGTCTTGCCAAATGGAAGGAACAGATGACATTTGCGCCCGACCTCGGCACGGACACGGCGACGAATTTCGTCAGCATGACAGTGACCTTCCAGGAAGAGGACGTCGGCAAATATATGTATCTGGTCGTCAATGCCGCAGCAACATTGAGCGGTTCCCCGCAAGGGATGATGTTCCTCGTCGATACGACCTTCGCTCCCACCCCGGCAGCCGCCTCCGTCGTCCCGCAGGAAGTCGCGATGTTGCCCGACGGCAAGCACTAAAAATTCACGAAATTTGTCTTGACGACAAATTTCCGTGAGCGAACCGACGGGTATGCTGTAAAAAGCTCGTTGCGATTTGCTGTTTCATCAGTCAGTAAGCCCCGAGGTCGCAAATTGAGGCGCGCAGCGCAAAATGCGATTTTGCTCGCGCAAGTGATAAGAATCAACTTCTACATTTCCTCTTCTAATGAATTCGGGAGCGCGGGGGTCACCCTGCGTTCCCCCCCAGTGGGGGCGAGGAATAACAACAAAACTCGCCGCGCGAAGCAACCGCTTCGCGCGGCGTTTTGCATCGGGAACCCAAAAATCAACGCAAATTTCGCAAAGCTTTCACCGCATACCCGCCGTCAGCCGTTGCAAATTCTTCCCGATCGTGGTATAATAGAAAGAAAGCGGCGGTTCGGAGGCGCGTCTATGGAGAAAAAAATCGTCTATTCCGCAGTGCAACCCACGGGGAATCTCACGATCGGCAACTATGTGGGGGCAATACGGAATTGGGTGACGATGCAAAACGAATATGATTGCTTCTTTGCAATCGCCGACATGCACGCCATCACGGTGCGGCAGGAACCCGCCGAACTGAGAAGGCGGACGTTGGAGCTCGCCGCGCTCTATCTCGCCTGCGGCATCGACCCCGCCGCCTGTGCGCTCTATGTGCAATCGCATGTCAGCGCGCATGCCGAGCTCGCATGGGTCCTGAATACGCTGACGTACGTGGGCGAGGCAGCCCGCATGACGCAGTTCAAGGACAAGTCCGCAAAACATGCGGACAACATCAACATGGGGCTGATGGACTATCCCGTCCTCATGGCTGCGGATATCCTGCTCTATCAGGCGGAGTACGTCCCCGTCGGCGCGGACCAAAAACAGCATGTGGAGCTCTCGCGCGACCTCGCCATCCGCTTTAACCACCGCTACGGGGAGACCTTCAAGGTCCCCGAGCCCCTCATCATGAAGGGGGGCGCGAAGATCGCTTCCCTGCAAGAGCCGACCAAAAAGATGTCCAAATCGGATGAGAATCCCAATGCTTCGGTCTACCTCTCGGACGACCGGGATACCGTCATCCGCAAGTTCAAGCGCGCCGTCACCGACAGCGACAACTGCGTGCGCGCTCTCCCGGACAAGCCGGGCATCACCAATCTTCTCAACATCTACTGCGCCTTTTCGGGGAGCTCCTTGGAGGAGGCGGAGAAGGCGTTCGAGGGCAAGGGCTACGGGGAGTTCAAGCTCGCCGTGGGGGAAGTCGTCGCGGACAAGCTTGCGCCCGTACAGGCGGAGCAGAAACGTCTCCTTGCCGAGAAACAATTTTTGAGCGAGACGCTTTCCTCGGGTGCGGAGCGCGCCTTCCGCGCGGCGCGAAAGACGCTCTCCAAGGTCTACCGCAAGGTGGGCTTCTACCGGGGGGAATGACCGATGTTCGGGTATGTGCGGTACGATCTGCCCAATCTCTTTGTGAAGGACGTCGCGCTCTACCAGGCGCTCTACTGCGGTCTTTGCCGCGGCATCGGCGCCTGTTGCGGGCACGCCGCCCGCGCGGGGCTCTCCTATGATGTGACCTTCCTCTCCGCGCTTCTGCACAACATGACGGGCACCGACATCGTCATCGAGCAGCGCGGCTGCTTCGGGCACACCGTGCGGAAAAAGCCGATGGCAAAGACGGACGCGCTCACCGAAGAGCTCGGCGCGTTCAATACGATGCTCGTGTATTACAAGCTGGCGGACGATGTTGCCGACAGCGGGAAGGGCAGGGGCAAACGGCTGTACTTCCGCCGCGGTTTTTTGCGCGCGAAGAAAAAATATCCCGAACTTGCGGAGCTCGTCGGAAACTTTCTCAAAACGCAATCGAACACGGAGACCTCGGACATGGTATGCCTCGATTCCGCGGCAGAGCCCACGGCACGGTTCATGGAGACGATCTCCGATCACTTTTTGAAAGGCGCGGCGACGGAGCACACGCGCGCCCTCTTCTACGGGCTCGGGAAGTGGGTCTACCTCATCGACGCGCTCGACGACTACGAAAAGGACGCCTCGCACGCATTCAATCCCTTCGTGCGCGCCTACGGCGCAAAGAGCCGCGAACAGCTCATGAGCGAAAACGGGGAGGAGATCTCTTTTTTGTTCGACACGCTGTTCTATTCCATCCGCGAACATCTCGCGTTCATCGAATTCCATTTCAACAGGGACCTCACGGACAATGTTATCCTGCGCGGTCTTCCGCTGGAGACGGCGCGGGTGATGAAGGGGGAGCCCCGCCCGAGAATGTCGGTAAAAATTTCTTGAAAACAGGGATAAAACCGCAAAATCAACGTAAAAAAAGATAGAGGACAGTATGGTAGATCAGGAAAATTATGAAATTTTGGGACTCGACGAGAGCGCAACGACGGAAGAGATCGAGGCGCGCTACCGGGAACTGAAAGCAAAATACGACGAGGAGAAGTGGCAGGACGGCGAAGCGGGCAATGCCGCCGCGCGCAAGCTGACGCGCCTGAACGCCGCCTACGAGGAGATCATGGAGGACCGCCGCACGGCGCAAAAGGTGGGCGGCGAGCAGCCCGACGCGTTCGGCGAGGTCTCCGACGCCATCAAAAGCGGCGATCTTGTCCGCGCCCAAGCCCTTCTCGACGCATTCAACGAGCGCAGCGCCGAATGGCACTATCTGCAATCCGTCGTGTTCTACAAGAAGAATTGGATGAACGAGAGCAAGAAACAGCTCGAGATCGCCATGCAGCTCGACGAGTCCAACGAAAAATATAAGTCGGCTTACGAGAAGCTCAAAAACCGTGCGGAGTATCGCACCGAGACGGGCGGCGCGCCCAACACGAATCCCGACCCCGCCCCCGCGCCGGACGGGCAGATGGGCGGGAATTGGTGCTCGAACTGCGCCACGATGTGCTATACCTATCTCTGCGTGGACTGCCTCTGCAACCTCTGTATGTGTGGCTGCCGCTGATATGAAACGCCCGAAAAAGTCCTTTGAGATCGCGCTGTCCGCGATCGCCTGTGCGCTCGCGGCAGTTTCGCTCACGGTGGGCTCCTATGTCGATTTTCTGTTGCCGTCGGGATATCTCTTTGCGATCTTCGCTCTCATGCTCCCGCTCTCGCGCGACTTCATCTGGGGAGAGGCGCTCGCCCTCATCGGCGCGGTGCTCCTCGCTTTTTTATGCGCAGGGTTTCAGATTCTGCTCATCCTGCCCTTTGCCGTCTTTTTCGGCTGGCATCCGCTCCTCAACTATTTGCAGCTGCGCTTTACGAAGAAAAAACCTCTGCACGCGCTCTGGCTGCTTTTGAAAGCCGCCCTGTTCGACGGGACGCTGCTCCTCATTTGGTTCGTTTTGGGCGAAGTGCTCGGCTTCCCGCAGTCCACATGGTATGAATTTGTTGAACAATATCTCTACTATCTCGTCTTTATCGGCGGTACGGTGCTCTTTGCCGTCTATGACGTGCTCATTTTTCTCTGCCAACGGTCGATGAACCGTATCGTGGCGCGAATCCGGAGGTAATATGGAGAAAAACGACTTGATCACCGTCACGGCGGAGGGCTTGGGGAGCGGGGGCGAAGGCGTCGCCCATGCGGACGGCTGCACCGTATTCGTGCCCGATCTCCTCAAAGGCGAACGCGCCGCCGTGAAGATTCTCAAAGTCAAGGGCAGCGTCGCCTATGGCAAGGTGTCGGAGCTGTTTACGCCCGCGGAAGAGCGCGTCCGCCCGCGCTGTCCCGTATTTTTGCGCTGCGGCGGCTGCCGTTTGCAGCACCTGCGCTACCGCAACCAGCTCGAATTCAAGAGAGGTCTCGTCCGTGACACGCTGAAAAAGCTCGGCGGCGTCGATTGTCCCGTGGAGCCGTGCGAAAAGAGCGAACGGGAGTACGGCTATCGCAACAAGTTGCAGCTCCCCGTGGGGACGGAGAACGGGAGAAACGTCGTCGGTTTTTTTGCCGAGCGCTCCCACCGCATCGTTCCCATCGCCGACTGTCCCATCCACCCCGCATGGACGAAACCGCTTATCGCAGCTCTTCTCGAATTCATGGAAAAGTGCGGGCTCGACGGCTATGACGAGGAAAAAGGGACGGGGCATGTCCGCCATATCGTGGTCAGAGAGCTCAAACGGAAATTTCTTGTCACGCTCGTGGTGACGACCCCCAAGCTCAAAGGCATCGACTATTTTCTGCACCTTCTCGATGCGATCTTCCCGCAGTACAGCCTGTTTCTCAACCTCAACGACAGACCCACGAACGTCATCTTCGGCGAGAAATTCATCCTCGTCAAAGGAGAGGAGACGTATCCGTGCAGCGAGGGCGGGATCTGCTTCGAGGCGGGGGCGAACACCTTCGTGCAGGTCAACGACGGCGTGCGCTCCAAGCTCTACGAATATGTTGTGCGCAGTTTGGAGAAGGGCGCGGTCGTGGACTGCTATGCGGGCGGCGGACTTCTCACCGCCATGCTCGCAAAGAGCTGCGGCGCGGCGTGGGGCATCGAGGTCGTCCCCGAGGCGAGCCGCTGTGCCGATTTGCTCGCGTCGGCGAACGGGCTGGGCGATCGCATGAAGAACATCTGTGCGCGCGTCGAGGACGCCCTTCCCGCGGTTTTAAGGGAGGCAAAGGACGCCTCGGTCGTGTTGGACCCGCCCCGCTCGGGCGTGGAGCGCAGCGTCATCCGCACGCTTTTGGAGAAGCTGCCCAAGCGAATCGTGATGATCTCGTGCAACCCCGCCACGCTCGCGCGCGATCTCGGGCTGCTCGTAGGCACGCTGACCGAGAGGGGAGGCGAGCTGGTCAAGAGCAGCGACCCCCGCCCCATGTACAAGATCGAGAAGGTCAAACCGTTCGATATGTTCCCCCAGACGCGCCATGTAGAGACATTGGTTGTGCTTTCCCACAAAAAACCCGACGGACATATCGGCGTCAAGGTTGAATTTGGAGAGGAAGAAGGACAGATTTCCTTGAAAGAAGTGGAAAAACGCGCCGAGGAACGTAAGCCGAAAGAGAAAGTTACCTATAAGATGATACAGGAATACATCGAAAAGACTTACGGATTCAAAGTTCATACCGCTTACATTGCCGAAGTCAAGCGGGATTTGGGCTTGCCCATGTACGACGCTCCCAACGCCGTGGAAGAACTTAAAAGACCTCGTTCGCATCCCTCGGCACAAATGGTCGAAGCAATCAAAGAGACCTTGAAGCATTTTGAAATTATATAAGTAAAAAAGATAGAGCACAGGAGAAATCTTGTGCTTTATAATTTATACGACATGATTGCCGCACAGCGAAAGCCGTGCGGTTATTTTTATTTATAAGGAGAATGAGAAAATGAAATATAAGGATTGGCTGTGTGAATGGCTGACTAACTATGTTAAGGTTGCAAGCAAACAGCGTACTTATGAAGGGTACAAGGCGATAGCAGAATTACATAT
>CANQOB010000051.1 GCA_947625385.1 uncultured Clostridia bacterium | reverse complement strand
CCTCATCGTGTCATAATATGAAGATCGCGTTTGTTTTGGGCGACGACGACCCCCGATCGCCCGTGGCGGGGCTTGCGGACCTCGCGAAAGAAATCGTCGGAAAGGACGCGGAAGTGTCCTTTTTGTCCCCCGCATCGCCTCTTGCGGAAGCGGACGGCGTCTGGCTCTTCACAAACGAGGAGGACGGCGGCTGCCCGCCGGGGCTGCGCGCCTTTCTCGAAGCCAATGCGGAAGCGCTCGCGCGCATTCCGGTGACCGTCTCCGGCGTGGGCGGCAAAGACGGTGCGATGAACGCCGTCACCGAGATCTCGGAGTTCCTTTCGGCGCACGGCTGCGCTCTCGCGGAGAAGGAGCCCTTCCTGCTCCCCCAGCGCGCGCAGCGGCTCTCCCTCGACGCCGAGGAGCGCATGGACTTCTTTTGGCATGTCGATGAATTTTTGACCTTCGTCGAACGCTTCTTCAACGCATGACCCAACCCGCTAAGGCGGGTTTGGAAAACGGCTCCCGATGATGTCGGGAGCCGTTTTTGAAAGACAAACAGAGTATTATGTCACACATAATACTATTCAAACATGGAAAAATCAGCGGTTTTCGCGCATTTCCCGCACGATGTGCTCGGCATACGCCCGCGCAACGTTGATTCCCGTGACCGCCTCGATGCCGCCGAAAAAGGCGTTCGAGTTGACC
Organism: uncultured Clostridia bacterium; assembly: GCA_947625385.1. Taxonomy (GTDB): domain Bacteria; phylum Bacillota; class Clostridia; order Christensenellales; family Borkfalkiaceae; genus Gallimonas. The sequence continues at coordinate 6,605 of CANQOB010000051.1, read as the reverse complement.
TCGCAGACGAGGTACCCCTCTTCGCCGAAGAGCAGATCGACGCCGCAAAAATCAAGCCCGAGACGGTCGGCGACCGCTTCGGCAAGGCGTGCGCCCTCGCCGTCCGCCGTCACGCGCTTTCCCCTTCCCCCGCCAGCGAGATTGGCGCGGAAGTCCCCGCCGGAGGAGGTGCGCTCCATGGCGGCGACCGCTTTCCCGCCCACGACGATGACGCGGAGATCGCGCCCCGCGCTCTCTTTGACAAACCGCTGGAAGAGGTGCGGCTTCGCAAGGAGCCTTGCATGCAGCGTTTCAAGCTCTTCGCGCGTGTGCGCGAGGTAGACCTGTCTGCCCAGAGAGCCGAAATTCTCCTTGACGACGACGGGATAGCCGAGGCGCTCGGCTTCGCCGATGAGCGGGTCGTGTTCGGGCGGGGTCGAATAGCAGAGGAGCGAGGAAACCGTCTCGGGCATCGGAAATCCTTCGAGGGCGAGATAGGTGAGCATCTTATCGTCGCACAGCTCGACGGCTTCCGCGCGGTTGAAGAGGCGCATGTTGCGCTCCAAAGCGCGCGCGGCATACTTGTCTTTGTCGAAATATACGCAAAAGTCCGCCCTCTCCGACCGCAGCGAGGGGCGGTTCCTTACGATGTCTGCGTGCACACCGAGTTTTTCGAGTTCGCATTGCATGCGCTCGGGTTGGTTGAGTTCGGCGGGCAGACGGGTATAGGCGTTGACAACGATGATCGCGTTCACGGCTAAAAAAAGCGCGGTGCATTCCGCGCTTTCATGCTTCCTTATAGGGCGACGCGCAAAAGGGATTCCACCTTCGCGTAGTCCGTCGCGTTGAGTTTTGCAACTGCGTTCAAGGCGGAGCGTTCGTGCGTCTCATGCGTGATGAGCACGAGGGTGCATTTCCCCTCTCCCGCCTGCCGCTGGATGAGTTCGATAATGGAGATGTTGTATTTCCCGAGCACAGAGGCGATCTTTGCAAGGACGCCCGGCTCGTCGCATACCGTGAGGCGCAGATAGTACGCGCTCTTGAAATCGGCGGCGAATTTGACGTCCTTTTCGGGCGCGGCGGTGTTCCGGAAGGTCGAATATCTGTGTTCGCCGTGCGTCGCCGCATAAACGATGTCCGAAACGATCGCGCTCGCCGTGGGCAGAGAGCCTGCGCCCCTGCCGTACAGCATGACGTCGCCCACTGCGTCCCCCGTCAGGAATACGGCGTTGAAACAGCCGTCCACGGAGGCGAGCGGATGGTCCCCTCTCACGAACGCGGGATGGACGCGCACCTCGATGCCCTCCGCCGACCGCTTGCCCACCGCAAGCAGTTTCAGACGGTAGCCGAGCGCCTTGCCGTCCGCGATGTCCTCTTCGGAGACGCTGCCGATGCCCTCGCGGAACACCTTGGACAGGGGCACTTTGGTATGGAAGGCAAGGCTGGCGAGGATGGAGAGCTTGTAGGCGGCATCATAGCCGTCGACGTCCGCGGACGGGTCGGATTCGGCATAGCCGAGCGACTTTGCCGCTTCGAGCGCCACCTCGTAGGACACGCCTTTCTCCGTCATTTCGGTCAAAATGTAGTTCGTCGTGCCGTTGATGATGCCCATGAGGCAATCGATCTCGTTCGCCTGCACGCCGTCGAGGAGCGTCCTCACGATGGGGACGCCGCCGACGCAGCTCGCCTCGAAATAGAGCCCCGCATTGTGCGCTTTGGCGGTGCGTTCGAGCTCGCTCCAATATTTTGCGATGAGTTCCTTGTTGCTGGTGACGACCGTCTTGCCCGCGTGCAATGCGCCGAGCACATAGTCCCGCGCGGCTTCCACGCCGCCGATACACTCGACGATGACCGAGACATCGGGGTCGCAGACCGCCTCCGCAATGTTGGAGACGGCTTTTTCCGCGGGCACGCCCAGCTCCGCAAGCCTCGCCGCGTTGGGTTCGAGCACGCTCTCGACCGTGATGTCGAGCCCCTGCGTGCGCTTGAAAAATTCGCGGCGGTTTTCCAAAATTCGGTACGTTCCGCCGCCCACGACGCCGAGCCCGAGGATAGCTACGCCTATTTTTTTCATTCCCCTTCCTCCGAACAGTTCAATTCATACAGATATTTCAAGCCGTCGAGGGTGAGCATCCTGTCGATCACGTCGATGCAATCCGTCTCCTTCGCCATGATCTCGGAAAACCCGCCCGTGGCGACGACGAGCACGTCCCTCGTTTTGAGTTCCCGCTTGATTCGTTTGATAATATGCTCCACAAGTCCCGCAAAGCCGAACACGATGCCCGCCTGCATATTGGTGACGGTGTTCGTCGCGATGACGCTCGGGGGCGCCTCGATCTCGACGCGCGGAAGCTTTGCCGTGCCCGACACGAGACTGTCGAGCGAGCCCTTGATGCCCGGCGCGATGACGCCGCCGATGAATTCGTTTTTCCCGTCGATGACATTGAACGTCGTCGCCGTGCCGAAGTCGACGACGATGACGGGTCTGCCGCCGCCGTACTTGCGGATGGCGGAGACGTTGTTGACGATGCGGTCCGCGCCCACCTCTTTGGCGTTGTCCGCGCGCATTTTCAGCCCCGTTTTCAAGCCCGGGGCAATTTCGAGAGGCGTGACGGACAGATAGACCGAGATCATGTGCCCGATCGTATAATCGAGGGAGGGCACCACCGAAGAGACAATCGCACCCTTGATGTCCGCCGCCGCGACGCCGCGCGAGGAGAACACGGAGAGCAGCTGCGCGCCGTACTCGTCCGACGTCTTTTTGAGGTCGGTCGCCACGCGGAAGGAGAGTTTGAGCTCGTCCCCGTCGAATACGGCATATTTTATGTTCGTATTGCCTACGTCAATGCAAAGAATCACGATTTTGTCTCCTTGATGCCCCTCTTCCCGCGGATGCGGATACAAACGAGGCATCCGGCGAACACCGCCGCACCGACGAGGAGAGAGAGCAGCCCCAGCCACCATATCTCCGCGGCAAGACAGAACACGAGCACGGCGAGCAAGACGCAAAGAGCCGCCGTAGTACACATGACTGCGATGAGGGCGGTAAAGAGCGCCCGTTCGGAGACGGGACGCACCTTGCGCGCACGCACCGTTTTTTCCGCGACGAGCACGACCCTGTGGATGGCGGGCGCCAACACGATGTTGATGGCAAATTCGATGATGAAATTCCAACCCGCACAACCGATGAAGAGGAAATAGACGATCTCGTCCATCGTGCCGTGCTCGGTAAATCCCGCGATCGTGCCCGAGATGATGAGACATCCCACGATGAACAGCCCCGTGTTCATGATGGGAGCGGAGAGCGAAGCGACGATCGCCGCCGCGAGTTTGTTCTTCCGCGCGATGAGCCGGTAGAGAAGCGCCGGGACGATCCCCGCCGCGATGCCCTTGACCAGACAGATGAGGACGGTCATGAAGGGCGAATCGGCGAGCAGCGCCGCCGTGAAGGGCTCCGCCCCGGCGACGCCGTACATCAGCACGATAAAGCCGAATACGAAGCCGAGGAAGGCGCCCGCCCCCCATCCGAGCAAAATTCCGCCGAGGACGATGGGCACGAGGACAAAGCTGAGCGACAGCCCCGCGATCTGGATGAATCCGCCCACCGTCTGAAAGAGCACGACGAGCGCGGTGAGCACCGCGAGATACGCGATGTTGCGCGGGGTGAAAAACGACCCGATGCTTCTTGCTTGCATATGAAATTCCTCCATCGGATTTCCGAAGAATATCCGTGAAATAAAAAGATTTCGGGCGTCCGCGGGGGAAAATACGACCCGAAAGGTGTCGTTTTGCCGTGACCGGACAATCCTTTTCCTATTATAGCAAATTTGTTCCTCTTTGGCAATCAAATGAACGGAACATTTTTTCCCGGAGGAGAATAAGATGTGTTGAAGAAACCGCAGAACGGGAAAACAATACATACTCTGCGGCTCAAAAAGGAGGAAAAACCATGAATTGCTTGAATCAGAGCAGCGGCCTTTGGATTCTCATCATCCTGCTCCTTCTCGGGGGGACGAACATCCTCTCCTCGAAAGCCTTTACGGGCTGCGGCTGGCCGATCCTTGCCGCTCTTGCATACTGCATGCTGAAAAACGGCACGCTCTCCAATCTCATCTCGGGATTGAACGGCAACAACGGCTGCGGTTGCAACGGCTGACGTTTTGAATCCGATTCCGCAAAGTGTCCCCGCCGCGGCGGGGATTTTTGCGTAGAAAGCGCCCCGCTCCGGAGGGGGAGCGGGGCGAAGTTTCAATGTCTCGTCCGATACAGGAGGAGGGCGACGGCGGTCTTGGCGTCATGCAGTCCGCCGTTTTCGAGCATGGCGTACGCCTCTTCGAGGGGAACGAACTCCGCATCGAGAAATTCCCCTTCGTCGAGATGGCGAAGCCCCTTTGTCACGCGCTTTGCCTCATAGATGTAAATTTTTTCGTTGCAGTAACCGGGCGTCGGGTACATCACATAGAGAAGCTCGGCGTCCTCCGCGACGAGCCCCGTCTCCTCCCCGAGTTCGCGCAGCGCCGCCGCCTTGGGGTCCTCCCCCGCTTCGAGCTTGCCCGCGGGAATCTCCAAGACCGTCTCGCCGTAGGGATAGCGGAACTGTTTGACGAGCAAGACGCTGCCCTCGCACACGCAGAGCACGCACGCCCCCCCGCGGTGTTCCACCACCTCGCGGAAGCAGGGCCGCCCGTCGGGGAGCACGGCTTCGTCCCGCCGCACGCGGATGATCTTGCCCTCGAATACTACATGCTCTTGTACCGTTCTCTCTTCCAAATCCATAGTTTCTCCTTATAAAAGCTGCGCGAATTCGAAGATCTGCGTGGACAGCTCGTTCTCGGCGCCCAAAAGGCGCACAAAGTAGCGGTACCCCGCGAGAATGGCGCGCGCATTGGCGCAGTCCCCCGCGGAGAGCGCGTTCATCGCCCCGTCGAGAATGATCTTGGACGAGCCCCTGTCCGTGTCGCGGAGAGGGAACTCTTCGAGGCGCTCCTGTTCGAGCGGGAGGAGCGAGAGCAGTTTTTCCAACGCCTCCTCCCTCTGCTCCTTCGCCTCCTGCTCGGCGGCATTTGCGGCGGGATAGCAATCGCGGACGATGTCCCTGAAAGGCTTGACGACGCGCGCGGCGAACAGGGCGAACGAGGCGGTCGTGCTCCCGTCCACATAGAAGTAGCGGCTCAAAAGCTCCCCGAGGGAGACCGCCTTGCTGTCGATCTCGACGAACAGACAGAACACGAACGCCAGAAGGTCGCTCCGCTGTGCGGGCAGGTATGCGGTGCCGTGCGCGGCGCCCGTCTGCGGCTCGCGAAGAAAATTCTTCTTGGCGGAGAGATAGTCGAAGTCCTGCGTGACGGCGGTAAAGAGCTGCGTAAGGTCGTCGCTCGCCGCGATGGACGCGAGAATTTCGGATATCTTCGCCTCCGCGCCCGCATATTTCCCCGCGGCAAGCGCGGTGCAGGCGGTGAGAAATCTCTCGATCTTTGTGATCCTTTCAGACATGTTTCCTCCGTGCGGACGGCGCTTGGTTGCCCGTCCTTTCCATAGTATCTTCGCTGCGCGCGGGAGAGATTTCCCCGCGCAAGAACCATTATAGCATAATTTCAAAAATAATTAAAGAATTTTTACGGAAATATCTTGCTTTTATCCCGAAAATTCTGTATAATAGAAACACTTCGGACATTTCCTCGGACAAGTCGCTCACGCGGCTTTCTTCGTCTCTTGCCCGAAACACGAAGGTGAAAGGTATGTTGGTCAAGGGAGAGACCTCCGTCAACAAGTTAATAATTCTCTTCGTGTTCGACAAGATGGAGAGCGAACTTTCCGAGCGCACCCTGCTCGATATGTGCACGTCGTCCAACGACTGGCTGAATTATATGGACTGCGTCGTGCTCATCCACAAGTTGCTCTCGGACGGATTCATCTGCCAGATCCCCGGCGGGGACGACCCGCTCTATACGATCACCCCCGAGGGACGGGAATCCCTCGCAAATTTCTATATCAAGATTCCGCGCTCCATGCGCGAGGACATCTCGAGGTTCGTCAAGAACAACAGCGCGCGCTACCGCACGAGGCAGGAATGCCGCTCGGACTACTATCAGAACAAGGACGGCACGTACACCGTGTTTTTGAAGATCTTGGCGCCCGTCCAGCCCATGCTTGAACTCAAATTCGTCGTGCCCGACAAAAAGACGGCGAACGCCATCTATAAGAAGTGGGAGGACAAGGCGAGCGAGCTCTATTCCGTCGTGTACGATACGCTCGTAGACTGAAAAACATCCAAGGAGGAACGGTCATGGTAACATATTCGACAAGGGGAACGTGCTCCAAACAGATCATCTTCGACATCGACGCCGAGGGACGGATCCATAACGTCAAGTTCATCGGCGGGTGCAGCGGCAACTTGCAGGGCATCGGAAGGCTCGTCGAGGGCAGGACGCCCGACGAGGTCGTCCCGCTGCTCAAAGGCATCCGCTGCCGCCAGAACACATCCTGTCCCGACCAGCTCGCGCAGGCGCTCGAACCCTATCTCACCAAGAAATGAACGGCGGCGTGCCCTATGATATGCACCCCAAAAGTTAGACACTTTTGGAGGTGCATAATTTTATGGAGAAAAAAGGAAGAAAGAACAAAAA
>CANQOB010000050.1 GCA_947625385.1 uncultured Clostridia bacterium | reverse complement strand
CGATGCAGACCGTGACACCCGCGAATTTTGGGTGACCGGCGCAGGTGCGGGCGACCTCTCCACTTGCAGCTGGACGGCTCTCAAACCCGACTTCAAGCTCACCAAAGAGCCCAAGAAGGACGCAGACGGCTATACCCTCTACACCATTCAGTTCAAGATCTATGCAGGCGGAGACAGCTTCAAAATCCGTCAGGACGAGAAGGATGAAAACGGCGCCCTCAAATGGACGGACGGTACCTACTTCGGCATCGATGAAGTCCGCAACGCGTCGGGTACCTTCATCGACGCGGGCACCAAGAACATCGGCGTGGCAACGGGCAAGGACGGCATTTACAAGTTCACCGTACATACCAAACCTTCTCCCGCTCCTTGGAAGGACAATTACGTGAGCTGGGAGCTCGTTGAGAGCGTGACCCCGCCTTCCACCACAGAGGACATGTATATCGTCGGCAAGCTCGCCGCATATCCCAAGAACGATTGGCCCGGCTACGGAAAAATCGAGGATTGCATCCACATGACCTTCGACGGGGATAAGACTTGGAGCGCGACGATCACCGTAAAGACGGGCGACCAATATAAAGTATATAACAAACTCAATCAGCAGTACTTCCCCGACCAAGGCGGCAATCTCGGTCGTCCGAGCGACGCCCCTGACGGTCTGTTCGAAGTGACCTGGGTCTCCGGGGCGACGACGCCGACTGTCAAGCACGTCCACAACTATGTGAAGTGGGGGTATGACGATACGCACCATTGGAAGGCGTGCGACTTCGACAATGCAGAACAAGAAGGAAGCCGCGAGGAGCATGACTTCAAGGGCGGCGACACCTGCGAATGCGGCTATGTCAGCGGCAAGGACGCCGACTGGAAGGTCGAGGGCGGTGAGCTCGTTGAATACACGGGAGACTACACCAACCTGAAAATTCCCGCCGACCTCGAAGTATTCCCCGACTTCGGAAAGCTCTTCGGCATGGGCGAGAACAATAAATATGAACCCGCAAAGTGCGAACCGAAGAACGTCGCCAAAGTGCAGTCCGTGACGATTGCTCCCGGGAACGAACACTTCAAGATCGAGAACAACGCAGTCCTCTCCATGGACGGAACCGTTCTCTACATGTATCTTCCGTACAGCACGGAGACCGAAGTCACCTTCGAGAACGTGACGACGATCAACAATTCCGCGTTCATCTTCAATAAGACGGTCGAGACGGCGAACTTCCCGAACGCGATCATGATCGGAAAATACGCATTCAATAATGCAAGCAAACTGCAAACGATTTCCGCTCCGAAGGCAGAGACTCTCTCCTCATATTGCTTCTCTGAAACAACAATCAAGAATGTTGAATTTGAGGGCGTAAAGACCGTCAAATCCGGTGTATTTTGGAGCTGTAAGCAGCTTGTGAGCATTGTGTTCGGCGAACAATTATCGGATATTTCGACCGACCCGATTTGCGATTATACCAATACGTCGCTCACTTCCATTACGATCAAGGCGACGACGCCGCCCAGGGCGGGCTCGTGGGGAATCAGTTCCGGATGTCCCAATGTGAAGTTCTATGTGCCCGAAGAGAGCCTCGAAACTTACAAGACTGCGGACAAATGGAAGAGTTTGGCAGATAAGATTTTCGCAATCGAAGAGTAATCAGACTCCCGACAAATTTTCTCGCTTATACATTCCCTTCATTCAATATTGGGGACGCGGGGGTCACCCTGCGTCCCCCCCGAAAGGGGAATGCCAATAAACAACTCCGCGCGGCGGCATCATTCGATGCCGCCGCGCTCCCATTTCTGAATTTTACGAAAGCGTCAGCAAAACAAATACGCGCGAAACTAAAAAGCCGCTGCATGCGGCATACTTTCCGTCCGTTTGCCGAAACTGAATGCAGACGATTATGGGAGTTCAAACTATTCGGTTCCGCAGCGAGCCGCGCATTGTCGCAACGAGCACGGTCGCGGGGACAAAAGAATGCAAGGGAATCATCGGCAGATACGTCGAAACGGCGCTCACCGACGATATGTACGGCGAAAAGACCTTCGAGAAGGCGGAATGCAAGATGCTCTCCAAGGTCATCGAGGGCGCGATCGCAAACGGCGGCTGTAAGCGGGAGGAGATCGACATGCTCGTCTCGGGCGACCTTCTCAACCAGATCATTTCGGCGAGTTTTGCCGCGCGCGATTTCACCGTGCCCTTCCTCGGTGTGTACGGCGCCTGTTCCACGATGGCAGAGTCTCTCGCCGTCGCCGCCGCCTTCATCGACGGCGGATTCGCAAAGCGCGCCGTGGCTGCGACGGGCAGTCATTTCGCCTCCGCCGAACGGCAGTACCGCTATCCCTTGGAACTCGGCTGCACCCGACCTCCGCAGGCGCAGTGGACGGTCACAGGCGCGGGCGCGGCGCTGCTTGCGAGCTCCGGAAACGGCGTCCGCGTCACCGGCGCCACGCTTGGGCGCGTGGTCGATTACGGCGTGACCGACGTCAACAACATGGGTGCGGCAATGGCACCGGCGGCTGCGGATACCATTTTGAGGCATTTCAGGGACACGCAGCGCGAGCCTTCCTATTACGACCTCATCGTCACGGGGGACCTCGGCGCGCTCGGCAGCCGCATCCTCAAAGACCTCACTTGGGAGAAGGGACTGGATATCTCGAAGAACCACGTCGACTGCGGGGAGATCATCTATGATGTCATCGAGGACGAATTTCAGGGCGGCAGCGGCGCGGGCTGTTCCGCCGTCGTGCTCAATTCCTATCTCTATTCCAAAATGCAGGCGGGACTCTTGGGACGCATCCTCTTCGTCGCGACGGGGGCGCTCCTTTCCACCGTCTCCTCGGGACAGGGGGAGAGCATTCCCTGCATCGCCCATGCGGTTTCGCTCGAAAGATAAAGAACACGGAAAAATACGAAAAATTTCCGAAAAAATAATAAAAATCATTTATTTCGATGTAAATCGAAATACATAATCATGGAAATTCTCGAAATCGTACTCATGTACTTGAAGGCGTTCGCGGTGGGGGGTGCGATCTGTGCGATCGCGCAGGTGGTCATCAACTTCACCGACCTCACCGCCGGCAAAATTCTCGTCATCTTTATGCTTGCGGGCATCGTGCTCACCGCGCTCGGGCTGTACCAACCCCTCGTGGAGTTTGCGGGCGCTGGCGCGACGGTGCCCATCTCCGGCTTCGGCTATCTCCTCGCGACGGGCGGCATGCGCGGCGCGCAGGAGGGGCTGTTCGAAGCGCTCACCGGTCCCCTGGCTGCGGCGAGCGCGGGCGTCTCGGCGGCTGTCATCTTCTCCTTTATCATGGCGCTCATCTTCAAATCCCACACAAAATATAACTGAACCCGAAAAGCGTATAAAAATATACGCATGTGCAAATATGTACGTTTTTTACAAAATCAGAAAGTATTTATCATTTCGATATTGACAAAATGTGGTTTCGGTGCTAATATTATAGTAAACGGAGCATCCGAGGCACGGTTTGCCGTGTCCTTACGGTGCTACGAAAAAAATTCGATCGGAGGATCATATGAAGAGCAAGAAAGTCAAGCTGTTTGCGTTGGTTTCCGCCTGTATGCTGGCGGGCTGCGCAACTGTCGTCGCCGCTTGTGACTTTTCCTTCAAGTCCAAGGAACTCGAGAGCGTCACGATCGACACATCCGAAGTACAAAAAGTGTTCACCCGCGGGGATGAGTTCACTTCCGACGGGCTGGTCGTGACCGCGCACTACGATGACGGGAGCAAAGCCGTTCTCAAAAGCGGATACCATGTGCGCGGCGTCGAGATCGACCACGTCACCACCGAGGAGACGAAAGCGGCGGGCAAGGACACCGTCCGCGTCATCTACGGCGAGAAGGAAGCGGATTACGACGTTGAGATCATTCAGGTCGACCGCCTCGAGCTCGATCTCGAGCATGTCACGCGTAGCTTCGTGCAGCATGAGGCCTTCACCTATGAGGGACTCGGCGTCTATGCGGTGTTCTCCAACGGCGAGAGGGTAGATCTTGCCGCGCTCGGCGAGGACGCCTATCAGGTGTCGTATGAAGAGGGCGATCCCCAAGACGTCACCGCGACGGCGGGGACGCATACCGTGACGGTCTCCACCGTTGCCCCGGCGTTTACAAACGAGAAGGGGGAGCCTCTGCCCGAGGACGACTGCGACCGCGTCTACACGGCGACGTACACCGTCACGGTCACGGACGACACGATGACGGGCATCCGCGTCGTGCACGCCCCCGAAAAGACGGAATATTTCGTCGGCGACACCTTCGAGCCGGAGGGCATCGTTGTCAACGGCATCTATGAGCACGGCGAAGCGGCTCTGCCCGCGGACGCGGCGCTCACCTATACTTCCCCGTCGCTCGACGGCGGAAAATTCACCGCGGCGGGCGAGAACGTGCCCATCACCGTCAAATTCGGCACATTCGAGACGACGTTCTCCGTCACGGTCAAAGCCGTCACGGTCGAAGAGATCTCCGTCGAAGATTCTCCCCAAAAGACAGAATACTACGTCGGGGATACGTTCGGCGCAGAGGGGCTTACCGTCCATGTCAGATACAACAACGGCACCGAGACGACGCTCACCTATCCCGAGGCGGGTCTCTCGCTCTCCGCGCCCGAGATGTCGACCGCAGGCAAAAAGGATGTCACCGTCACCTATTCGGAGCAAACGGCGACATTCTCGATCACCGTCTACAATCAGTTGACGGGACTGCTCGTCACCGATTCCGTGGAGGAGTACGCGAAGGGCGATACCTTCGACAAGGGGACGCTCACCGTTAAGGCGCTCTTCAACGACGCCGCGGACGGCGACTTCGTGACGGATTTCACGGTGAAAGACGCGCCCGAGGGCGTGCTCGAAGCGCGGGAGTACACCGTCACCGTCGAATACACGGTGGACGATGCCGAGCACTTCAACAGGGGCTCCGCGGAGAAGCAATACACCTTCACGGTCAAACTCGTCAAGAGTCTGTCGAACTTCAATAACTACATGCTCGAAACTGTCGGCGAGAAGGTGCGTCTACAGTTCTATCTCGCCTATGAGGGCTACACGGAGGAGGAGATGTACGCGGCGGTCCTGCTCATCGGCGAGCGCGAAGTCGAACGCGTCCGCCTCGGCGCGGTGACGCTGTTCTACTTCGAACTTCCCGCCGATCTCGATAAGGGAACGCACGATCTCTCGGTGAAGATGCCGGACGGGCAGACGTTTGCGGTCGTGTTCGACCCCGCCAACTTTGCAAATACCAATCCGAACTCGATGGAACTGGGCGACAACGTTTATACGTTCGGGCTCTCCGATGAAAACAGGATGCAGCTCACCGTTTCCGCGGCGGAGAGGACGGTCACGATCGCCGAAGTCGACCCCGCGCACGGCAGCATCACCGTCAAACGCGGCGACGCCGAGATTCACAGCGGAGACAAGGTGCCCGTGGGCACCGAGCTCACCGTCGAGGCGAAGCCCGCCGAGGGCTATGCCGTCGATTCCGTCATGGCGGGCAGCGAAAAGGTGGAACTCACCGGGAACAAGGGTTCGTTCACCGTCAACGGAGACGTCACCGTCACTGCGAATTTCGTCCGCGAGGGTTCGACGTCGCACACCCTCACCGTCAACGCGAACGAGGGCGGCACCTATGAGCTCGCGCCGCAAGCGGGCGACGAGGGGTATGAGAAGGGCACCCAAGTCAAGCTGACCGTCAAACCCAACCCGCACTACGGCTACACCATTGACATCACGGGTGCGGAATATACGAACGAGGGAGACGTCTACACGATCACGGTCGGAGAATCGGCGGTGACCGTCACGATCGACTTCTATGAACGGTCGTTTGATAGACCCCATAATGCGGTCGTGAACAGCGGCGAAGGGTTGGTATTCTATGCCTTCACGACGGGGTATACAGGCTCCGAGCTGAAAAATATCACCCTGTTGGTCGGCGAGACCGAGATCGCGAATTATGAGGCGGGCTACGCCGAAGATCTGAGCGGAGACAGCGGCGCGAGAGTGTTCCGCTTCCACGTGCAGGAAGTCAAGACGGCGGGCAAGTTCGCGCTCCGCATCAAGTTCTCCGAAAGCGACATCTATGACTTGACGCTCGCAAGCGACGCCGGGTTCGAGCTCGACAATTTGAGCTATCTCTTCTCCAACGAGGGCGGACAGTGCTATCTCACCGTTACCGACAACAGCGCGCCGAAGGAGGAGGGAATCTCCGTCACGCCCGATACCGTAAAATACACGGTGGGCGATACCTTCAAAGCCGAAGATTTCACTGTCACCTACACCTCTGCGACGGGCGAGACCTCTGCGCTTTCGCTCGGGGAGGACGGCTACTCGGTGCATCTCGGAGCCAAGGACGGCGCGGCGGTCACCGAAGGGTATGCCTTCAACGAGGCGACCGAACTCACCCTCGTCTTTGTCTACAAAGACTTCGAGGTATCCGTCAACGTCACTGTATCCGCAAAGACGGAAGTGACCTTGCAATTTGCCGGGACTGCGTTTATTCTCCACGGCGACAATGATATGCGCGTGGCATTGAATGTCACGGAATCCACGGGCGTGACGGAGGACGATTGGAAGGCTTCCGAACTGCTCATCGGCGACAAGAGGATGCCGTTCAGCGAACACGCAGGCATTGCGGTCTATTATATGGTCTCCTCGCTGAAAGATTTTGAAAACGGAGTCTATGAGGTCAAACTGGTGCTCAAAGGGACGACGTATGAAAAACCTTCCGTGGGCATCGATACGACTTTGGAGCGTTACGGCAAGCAATACAGAATGTATATCGAGGGCGAAAAACTGCTTGTAGCCGTCTCCGAGCCGGGCGGTGGCGACGCAGAGAAAGAGATCAAGGGTTATGGCGGAGGAGATTTCTTCCTTCACGGTTTGGATGCCATGAGAGCCGTGTTCAACATCACTTGCACGGGATTCAGCTCCGCCGATTGGGAAGCCGCAACCCTGTTGATCGACGGGAAAACGATGCCGTTCAGCGAAATGGCAGGGTCTATCACCGCTCCCGCCGTCTACTTCTGGGTGACCGACTTGAAAGACTTTACCGACGGAACGTACGAAGTGAAGTTGGTCGTCGACGGACAGGAATACGCGAAGCCCATCACAAGTATTGACAAAACGGTCAAGTTCGCCGGAAAGACATTCAGAATGTACACGGAAGGCGACAAATTGCTCGTCTCCGTCACCACAGCATAAGTTTGTTTGCAGTAAAAAAGCCTGCGGGTCACCGCAGGCTTTTTTGCTGCTCACAGGGGTTGGGCATCTTGATTTTGAGAATAAAAGCGCGCGGCGGCATCATTCGATGCCGCCGCGCGCTTTTCCTTTCGGCGAAAAGCTTTTTGTGGAAAAGCTTTTCGCCGAAAATTTATTATAAAAAAGGTCGCGCGAAAGAAATTTTCGTGCGTCAGAAAAAATTTTTCGAAAATTTTTAGATTTTATCAAAAAAACACTTGACAAGCAGGGGGGGGTGGTATAATAGAATATGTCGTGACCATGAAATTTCGTGGATAACGGCAAATAAAACTTTTTTAGGAGGAATGTATGAACACCAAGAAATGGCTCACACTGGGACT
>CANQOB010000049.1 GCA_947625385.1 uncultured Clostridia bacterium | reverse complement strand
CGGCACACGAGAGCTGACCTTAAAAGAATTGGAAGAAGAATTGAGTTCGGATTTGGATGGAGCAACTCCACCAAAAAGGGAAGAAGAGGTAAAACCTCTTCTTCCCTTTTTGGTAGGGATTTCGGATAATGCGGAGAGTTGAGGGTGGAGGCGATTGCGGGAGCAATCGGTTTGCAGTCGAATAAGTTTGTAATCGAATTTATTTGCCGCAAACTGAACAGCACGGTGTGCTTCTCATGGGCTCCCAAAAAAAGACGAAGTATTTTTTTGGGAAGAGGAACCGCTGAGCGCAAACGGAGCTTTTCGTAAGAAAAGCGTGAAATGTGCTCATGCGGTGACGAGGGCGCGCCGCCAAAGGCGCAACTCTCCGCAGGTAGGGATTTCGGAAAATGCGGAGAGTTGAGGGTGGAGGCGATTGCGGGAGCAATCGGTTTGCGGTCGAATAAGCTTGTAACCGAATTTATTCGCCGCAAACTGAACAGCACGGTGTGCGGTTTTTTATAGTAAAGAGGGAGCCGCAATGCCGCTCCCTCTTTACTCTATATCCAAATTTTCTATCTTGAAAGAATCGCTATCTAAAAATTCATTGACCGTTAATCCCAGCCCATCGGATAAAAGAATCAATGTTTTCAAGCTGATGTCTTTCGTCCGTCTTTGCATAATGCTTTTAATCGTCGGAAATGGCACGCCGCTGAGTTGAGCCAATTTATATTGCGTTAAATTTTGTTCATTCATGTAGCGACACAGCCTTTCGACGATCGCCTCATTCAAAGATTTCATCTATCATTATTTTATATCATTGGAATGAAAAATATAGGATGATATATCATACTTTCGGTTGACACATCATCCTATTTGTGATATGATAATTGAGATGTTATAGTATCTTTTGGAGGTATATTATGAATGAACCCAAACCCAAGTCATATGTAATGCTCGTCTGCTACAGCTTTTTCAGCGTTTGTTTGTTTTTTGTATTCCTATTTCCCATCATAAAAATAGATACTTCGGTTATACGAATTTCGTACAATGTTTATGAGTTTGTAGAAGAGTTTTCCGAGAATGGCGAGTTGTTGCATGAAAAACTTCAAGTAATCCTTAACTGTTGCTATGCGCTTTTTGCTTTTGGCGGAGCCGCTATTTTGGTTACTGTCTATTCCGTGATTAAATCCTTGAACAAAAAAGAAGGATACGGATCTATCCTTATGGTCTTTATTTGTCTTGCCATTGCGATTATTGCAATCACAATCATAATAAATATGAACGCGATAAATGAGGCAGAAAACGCTTTGATTGGGAAGATTACTCAAGATTTGGGAGAAAACAATATAGTTGCCGGCGACGATTCTTCCATGAATGAAATAAAAAATATTATTCAAATTGGAGCATGCCCCATTATTCTTATTGTAGTACCGACCTTTTTGATTTTTTTGCATTTCATTAGCTATGTTTCTAAACAAAAAAAAGATGAGTCTAATCCAAATTGACGAAACTCTCTTTTCCATTTTGCCTCTGTCTTTCTTTACCGCTTTTACAACGGTTGTTATGAAACAGTGAGGCGATTGCGGGAGCAATCGGCGGTCATACTGCCGGGATAAAAAACGTCCTCCGCGGGTCGTGCGCGGAGGACGGAATATTTCATATCACCTTATAACGCAGGGTCACGTTTGGTCGCTGTCGGGGGGCAGTGTCTCGGACATGGGTGCCTCGGTTTGCTTGGCTTCCTTCAAAGAACGGCGCGTGCGCACCGCGCTGCGGATGACCTCGAAGATGTTGATTCCGATGCCCGACAGAATGTAGATATAGTAGAAAGCGAACCGCCACAGAATGGTTGCCCAGCCGCCCACTTCGGCGATTCCCGGCTGGCTCATGCCGATGAAGATCGCGCCCGTCATCGCCTCGTTCGCAATGGTGCTGCCCGGGGTGGGGATGAGGGAGGAGGAATAGTAGGAGAGCATGCTCATGCAGGCGATCTGAATGAAGATCTCCCACGTCGGCGCCGTGCCCGAGATCATGAGGATGACGGTGAAGGGCAGGAGGACGTAGCAGACAACTTCAACGATGGAAAAGAGCACGAGGGGCAGGAGTTTGACAAAGCTCGAGAGCAGGAATTTGAGCGCGTGGCGGTATTCGTCCATCTCGCGCACATACTTCTTCGTCACCTCGTATTTGCGCTTGACGATGTGAATCTTCGCAAGGAAGGCGACGAGCTTTACGACGAGCTTTTTCCCCGCGCGGGGGAAGAGGGAGGCGAAGACAAGGATGACGGGTATCGCGAGGTTCGCGAACATCGAGATCCACGAGATGATCATGACCGCCGTGCCCGTGGAGCTGTCGGGAAGGACGAAATACGAAGTGATAAACAGCCCGATTGCCGCGATGCAGAACACGATGGTGCTGACGATATAGCGCACGAGGGGGACGGCGGACGCCGCGCCCGCGGGGACGTTGCGCTTGTGCAGATAGTAGATCTGGAAGGGCTGACCGCCCGTGCCGAGCGGGGTGATTCCGTCGTAGTACTTCCCGAGGAACATGACCTTGATCGCGTTTTTGGGACGCCATTTGCCCGTCGAGATTCTGAGAAGGTAGGCGTATTTCATGCTCTCGTTGGCGAGCATGACGAGCTCCACCCCGAGGAGGGCGAGCAGCCAGATCCAGCTGAATTTGATCTCCCCGAAGCCCTTCCCTTCGAAGAGGAGGGTGATGGTGAACATGACGCCGACCGAGATGCCGATCAAAAGGAGCATGAGCAAGGTCTTTATCCAGAACTTGCGCTTTGCCTCCTTGGTGGACTTGTCGTTGCGCGCCTCATAGTCCCGCGAGAATTTCTCCATGTCGCGCGGATGGGGGACGTCTGCACGGCGGACGGCTTTATTTACCGCAGGCTGTTCTTCCCCCGAGGACGCCGCGGGCTCGTTCCGTTTGGAGCTGTCGAAATTTTCTTCCATATCTTGCCTTCTTTATAGTAATATACCACATTCGCGCGGGAATTGCAACAAAAATCGGGATAATTTTGGAGAGAGGGGGGTTCCGCGGGGCTCTGCATAAAAAAATTCCGCGCATGGGTACGCGGAATTTCTATTGTTCGGAATCCAATGTGCGGAATTCTTCGGTATCGAAAAACTCCGCGAGCGTCAAGCCGAGTCCGTCGCAAAGCATCTTCAAGGTCACGATTCCCGGATTTTTGCTCTTGCCGTACAATATGTTTTTGATCGTCGAAGGGGAGACGGAGGATTCGAGCGAGAGTTTGTACACGGAGAACCGTTTTTCGTACAAGAGCCGTTCCAGCCGCTCCTTGACTGCTTGATAGGTGTCCATATTTCTTATAATATAGCACGGTTTTGCTTGACAATGCAGGCTATATATGATACAATTTAGGCTATAAATAAACTAATAGGAGAAAAAACATGTCATTTTTGCTATTAAGTTCCTATGACGACCTCTATGACGAGGCGAACAAAGCGTTGGATGCCTACAATACGGCGGTGGATACCTATGTCATCGTGCTGCTCGTATTTCTTTGCCTGTTCGCGGTCGCCGCGGCGGTGTTCATGATCGGGTTCAGCCTCAACTTGAAGAAACGGGCGGAGGGGCAGCGGGCGGTCAACGAAAAAGTGATGCCCGAACTCCGCGCGAGCGGGTTCGAACCGACGCGCATCTTTTTCTTCTGCGACCGTGCGACCTTCAAAAAGGCGGATGACTGCAAGCAGATGCTGGCGGTCAACAGCGAACGCAGGCAACTTGCGCTCATCGATTACGAGAGCGGGGCGTGGAGGGTCGTGGATTTCTCCGATCTTCTCAACTATGAAGTTTACGAGAACGGCGCGATGGTGGCGGACGGCGTGGGGCTCGGCGGATTCGGGATGGGCGTGTTCGGCGTGCAGACCAACCATATCTGCAAGGAGCTCCGCCTCATCATCCGCGTGAAGTCCGCCGACCGCCCGCAGACGGTCTATCAGATCGTCTCTTCCAAGGGCATTCTGAATTTCGGCGTGGGGAAAAATTCGCAGATATACCGCGCTTGCTTCCCCTCCGTACAGGAGGCGGTGTCGCTCTTGCAAGTCATTCTCAACGAGAACAAAGAACAGGAAAAACCGTAAAAATATGCCGCCTGCTTTTCGCGGGCGGCTCGCTTGATGTATCAAAACGCCGTCCGCAGGGGACGGCGTTTTTGCTGTGCTTAAATTCTCGGGTCTGCTTTATAGTGCGTGTGCAGGACCTCGTGTGCTCTGTGGCTGTTCGGCGCGCCGAAGTATTCTCCGTAGATCTTGTCGATGACGGGGGATTCGGAGGAGCGGCGAAGTCCGTTCGCCTTGTCGCTCGAATACAGCGCCTTCGCGCGCTCTTCGCGGAGAGCGACGTTGTTGCGCACGCTGTCGGGGAGCGAGGGCTGCCCGCCGCCGTTCACGCAGCCGCCGGGGCAAGCCATGATCTCGACGAAATCGTACTGCTTTTCGCCCGATTGGATGCTGCGGATGACCGTTTCGGCATTTTCGAGCCCGCTGGCGACGGCGACGCGCACCGTCCTGCCTGCGACGCAGTACGTCGCTTCCTTGATGGGGGTTGCGCCTCTGACTTCGGGGAAGTCCACGACCTTGAAGTCGCCGTCAAGCGTCTTTGCCGCCACGCGGAGAGCCGCTTCCATGACGCCGCCCGTCGCGCCGAAGATCGTACCGCCGCCCGAGCAGGTCGCGAACGGGTCGTCGAACGCCTCGTCGGGAAGGTCGATAAAGCGGATGCCTGCCGTCTTGATCATGTGCGCGAGTTCGCGCGTCGTGAGCGCGACGTCCACCTCGCCCTTCATCTCGGGACGCTTGCATTCGAATTTCTTCGCGGAGCAGGGGATGACCGAGACGACAAAGAGGTCCTTCGGGTCGATTCCGTGCTTTTCGCAGTAATAGGTTTTGAGAACTCCGCCGAACATCTCCTGCGGGGATTTGCAGGTGGAGAGGTGGGGAATCATCTCGGGATGCGTCTGCTCGACAAAGCGCACCCAACCGGGGCAGCAGGAGGTGAACATCGGGAGCACGCCGCCCGTCTGGATGCGGCTCAGAAGCTCCGCAGCCTCCTCCATGATGGTGAGGTCGGCGGTGACGTCCATGTTGAACACTTCGCAGTCCCCGAGGCGGCGGATGGCGGCGACCATCTTGCCCTCGACATTGGTGCCGACGGGCAGTCCGAACGCCTCGCCCAGCGTCGCGCGGACGGAGGGAGCCGTGAAGAACACGACCTTCTTCGAAGGGTCGTCGAGAGCAGCCTGTACTTCGTGGATGTTGGATTTGACGGTGAGCGCGCCCACGGGGCAGGCGACGACGCACTGTCCGCAGCCGACGCAGGAGGAATCTTTGAGTTCGACGCCGCCGGCGCTGCCGACGCGGACGTTGAAGCCTCTGCCGATGGGTCCGATCGCGCCCACATGCTGCTTTTTGCACGCGGCGACGCAGCGCATACAGTTGATGCACTTGTCATTGTCGCGCACGACGCAAGGATTGCTGTCGTCGAGGGGATGGATGACGCTTTCGCCCTCGAAGCGGTCCTCGTCGGCGTTATATTCGATGGAGAGCCGCTGCAACTCGCAGGTTTGGTTGCGCTCGCAGGAGAGGCACTTCTTCTTGTGCTTGGAGAGGAGCAGCTCCAAGGAGAGCTTTCTGCTCTTTCTGCACTTGGGCGTGTTCGTGAGAACTTCCATGCCTTCCGCGACGGGATAGACGCACGCCGCGACCAGTCCGCGCGCGCCCGTGGCTTCCACAAGGCACATACGGCAGGAGCCGACGCAGGCGACGTCCTTCAAATAGCAGAGGGTGGGAATCTCGACATGGGCGAGGCGCGCCGCATCGAGAATCGTCGAGCCCTCGGGTACGCTTACGGGAATATGATTGATTTTCAGATTGACCATGCTGTTACCTCACTTTCTCTCGACTGCCTTGAACTTGCAGTTTCCAAGGCAAACGCCGCACTTGATGCACTTTTCGGGGTCGATCGCAAAAGACGCGAGCTTATGACCGGGAGCGACGTAGTCGGTGCGCGAGATCGCCGAAACGGGGCAATTCCGCGAGCACAGACCGCATCCGATACATTTCTCCTTGTCGATGACATAGGAGAGGAGCGCTTTGCAGACGCCCGCCGTGCAGTGGTGGTTGTAGATGTGATCTTCGTACTCGTTCATGAAATGGTGCAGGGTGGAGAGCACGGGGTTGGGCGCGCTCTGTCCGAGCGCGCAGAGCGAGGAAGCCTTCATGTGCTCGGCGAGCTCGCGGATCTTGTCGAGATCTTCGGGCGTGCCCTTGCCCTCGGTGATCTTCGTGAGGAGATCGAGAAGGCGCTTGGTGCCGATGCGGCAGGGCGTGCACTTTCCGCAGCTCTCGTCCGCCGTGAATTCGAGGTAGAACTTGGAGATGTCCACCATGCAGGTGTCCTCGTCGAGGACAATGAGACCGCCCGAGCCCATCATGGAGCCGATGGCGACGAGGTTGTCGAAGTCGATGGGGGTGTCGATGAGTTCCGCGGGGATGCAGCCGCCCGAGGGTCCGCCCGTCTGGGCTGCCTTGAACTTCTTCCCGTTGGGGATGCCGCCGCCGATCTCCTCGATGATCTCGCGGAGCGTCGTGCCCATGGGCACCTCCACAAGACCGACGTTGGTGATCTTGCCGCCGAGCGCGAATACCTTGGTGCCCTTCGACTTCTCGGTGCCGATGGAGGAATACCAAGCCGCGCCGCGCACGATGATGGGGTTGATGTTCGCCCACGTCTCGACATTGTTGAGGATGGTGGGTTTGCCGAACAGACCTTTGACGGCGGGGAAGGGAGGACGGGGACGGGGCTCGCCGCGGTGACCCTCGATGGAGGTCATGAGCGCGGTCTCCTCGCCGCAGACGAATGCGCCCGCGCCGAGACGGAGGTCGATGTCGAAGTCGAAGCCGAGGCCCAAAATGTTCTTGCCGAGCAGGCCGTAGCTGCGCGCCTGCCCGATGGCGATCCTGAGCCGTTCGACCGCGACGGGGTATTCCGCACGCACATAGATATAGCCCTGATGCGCGCCGATCGCATAGCCCGCAATGGTCATGGCTTCGAGCACGCAGTGCGGGTCGCCTTCGAGCACGGAGCGGTCCATGAATGCGCCGGGGTCGCCCTCGTCCGCATTGCAGCAGACATATTTCACGTCGCCCGCGGAGGCCTTTGCGAACATCCACTTTCTGCCGGTGGGGAAGCCCGCGCCGCCCCTGCCGCGGAGGCCGGAATCGAGCACTTCCTTGACGACGTCGTCGGGCGACATGGAGGTGAGCACCTTTTCGAGCGCCGCATAGTCGCCCGCCGCGATGGCTTCGTCGATGTCCTCCGCCGCGATCACGCCGCAGTTGCGGAGGGCAATGCGCATTTGCTTCTTATAGAAAGGGGTCTCCGCGAAGGGGATGATGGAGCCGTCTCCCAACACGGTGCCCTGATAGAGCAGTTCTTTGACGACGGAGCCGCCCTTGACGAGATGCTTCTCGGCAACCGTCTTGGCGTGCTCGGGGGTCATCTGCGAATAGAAGGCGCCCTCGGGATAGACGATCATGATGGGGCCGAGCGCGCAGAGGCCGAAGCAGCCCGTCTTGACGACGAGCACGTCGTCGAGGCCCTCTTCCTTCAAGGTCTTTTC
>CANQOB010000048.1 GCA_947625385.1 uncultured Clostridia bacterium | reverse complement strand
GCGTAGGGGACGTCAAGGACATCGACGTGGTGTTCCCCGAGGACTATCAGGCGGAGGAGCTCAAAGGCAAGCCCGCCGTCTTTACGGTGACCCTCCACAAGATCACCGAAAAAGTCGTGCCCGCCTTTGACGACGAGTTCGCCAAGAAGATGGGGAGCGACACGGCGGAAGCGTACCGGGAAAAGGTGCGCGAGCGGCTCGTCCACAACGCCGAAACCCGCTCCCGCGACGAGACGGAGAACGCGATCCTCACCGAGATCGCCAAGAATGCGACGGCGGAGATCCCCGACGCGATGATCGAATCCCGTGAGGACTACATCCTGCAACGCACCGAGTACAACCTCATGTACCAAGGAATCCGTCTCGACGACTACCTCTCCTATCTGCATACGACGCGGGAAGAGTATAAAAAGACGTTCGAGGAGGAGGCGAGACGCAACATCCTCCACCAGCTCATCGTCGAAAAGATCATCGAGCTCGAACAGATCGCCGCCACCGAAGAGGAAGTGGAAGCCAAGATCGCCGAGCAGGCGGCGAGCGTCGGCAAGGAACCCGAGGAATACAAAAAGACGTTGGATCCCCGCCAGAGGGAGTATATCGAGAACGACATCAAGGTCACCAAAGTCTTTGATTTCCTCATGGCGAACAACGAAATGACGGAGGTCACGGAATGAACGAAAAGAATGTGCTGATTCCCTATGTCGTCGAGCGCACCTCGGGCGGCGAGAGAAGTTACGATTTGTATTCGAGATTGCTCGAGGACCGCATCATCTTTTTGAGCGGCGAGATCGACGACGCGACGGCAAATACCGTCGTCGCCCAGCTCATCTACCTCGAAGGAAAGGACCCGACCAAGGACGTCATGCTGTATATCAACAGCCCCGGCGGGTCGGTCTCGGCGGGCATGGCGATCTACGACACCATGAACTATATCAAGTGCGACGTCTCGACCATCTGTATCGGGCTCGCCGCATCCATGGGCGCGTTCCTGCTCGCGGCGGGCGCCCGCGGCAAGCGCTATGCGCTCAAAAACAGCGAGATCATGATTCACCAGCCTCTCGGCGGAGCGCAGGGACAGGCGAGCGACATCAAGATTCAGGCGGAGCACATCCTCCGTATCAAGGACAAGATGACGCGCATCCTCGCCGAAAATACGGGAAAACCCTATGAGGTCGTCGCCCGCGACACGGACAGAGACAACTATCTGACCGCGGACGAGGCGCTCTCCTACGGGCTCATCGACCGCGTGTACGTCAAGAGATAAAAGACGCAAAATAGCGAAATGGGGTGAGATTTTCGCCTCTTATGAGGTAATTATGGCAAAATACGAACAGCGCTGTTCCTTCTGCGGGAAGGAAAAAGCCAAAACGAAAAAACTCATCGCGGGACCGGATGGAATCTTCATCTGCGACGAATGCGTGGAACTTTGCCGCGAAATGATGGCAAAGACGCCTACGCCTACTCCGGAGCCCGTCGAACTCAAAAAACCCGCAGAGATCAAAAAGGAGCTCGATGAGTACATCATCGGGCAGGACAAGGCGAAGCGCGTGCTCTCCGTAGCCGTCTATAACCATTATAAACGTATCAACGCGATGGCGGCGGGGACTTCCCCGGACGACGTTGAGATCGAAAAGAGCAATATCCTGCTCCTCGGTCCCACGGGGAGCGGAAAGACGCTGCTCGCCCGCACCCTCGCCAAGATTCTGAACGTTCCCTTTGCGACGAGCGACGCGACCACCCTCACGGAAGCGGGCTATGTCGGGGAGGACGTCGAGAATATCCTCCTCAAACTCATCCAGAATGCGGATTACGACATCGAGCGGGCGCAGAAGGGCATCATCTATATCGACGAGATCGACAAGATCGCGAGAAAGGGCGAAAACGTCTCGATCACGCGCGACGTGTCGGGCGAGGGCGTCCAGCAGGCGCTCCTCAAGATCATCGAGAGCACCGTCGCCAACGTCCCCCCGCAGGGCGGCAGAAAACACCCCCAGCAGGACTGCATGCGCATCGATACGACGAATATCCTGTTCATCTGCGGCGGCGCGTTCGTGGGGCTCGACAAGATCGTCTCCGCGCGCAAGGACGATTCGGGGCTCGGGTTCGGCAGCAAAGTCAAACTCGGCGCGAATGAAGTCGATTATACCCTCCTCGACGATGTGAAACCGCAGGACCTCACCAAGTTCGGGCTCATCCCCGAGTTCGTGGGGAGAATCCCCATCGTCGTGAGCTTGCAGGCGCTCGACGAGAACGCGCTCGTGAGCATCCTCACCCAGCCCAAGAACGCCATCATCAAGCAATACCAGAAGCTCGTGGGCATGGACGGCGTGAAACTCACCGTCGAGGACGAAGCCGTGCGCGAGATCGCCAACACCGCCATCCGCTTAAAGACGGGCGCGAGAGGGCTCCGCACGATCATCGAGGGGCTCATGACGGACATCATGTTCGACATCCCGACCGAAAAGAACGTCGAGGAAGTCATCATCACGAAGGAGTGCGTCGAGAGCGGCGCGCGCCCGCGTCTGATCTATAAAAAGACGGCTTAATGGGGCAGAAAAATCATGCGCGGCGGGACGAAATCGTCCCGCCGCGCATTTTCCATATTCTATTATTCTGTTTCAATATTCTTTTCTTCCGAGCAGATAGTCGACGGAGACGTCGAAGAGGTCTGCGATCCGCACGAGATTTGCCTGGGAAGGCTCCGCAGTGCCGTTCTCATAGCGGATATAGGAGGGCTGTGCGACAAATAACTTTTCCGCCATTTCCCGCTGCGTCAACCCCGCCTGCTTCCGCAACTCTTTCAGTTTTTCTTGAAAAATCTCCATAAATTTCGTTGACAATTATAGCCGTTTGCTATATAATATAGTTAAAATTATAGCAAATTGCTATTAAATGAAACGGAGGTACCTATGAAAACAAAACTTTTGACGAAACTTGCGGCGTTGATCGCCTGCCTCTGCCTGATCGGCTGTCTTGCCGCCTGCGCGAATCCGAAGGGAAACCAAGGCGAGCAGGGAAATCAAGGGGAGCAAGGCGAACAGGGCGAACAGGGCGAAGGCGAACAGGGCGGCTTGGAGTATCAGAAATTCGACGAAGCGACGTTCGCGCAGGACTGGGCGGCGGCGTTTGCGGCGGAAAATTTCACGAATTATAAAGTGGAGGGCACGATGGAAGGCATGGTCACCCAAGGAGATATTCAAGGCAAGCAGGTGTCGACCTCAACGACCACGGTGGAAGGTACGAAGGGGCACCTTGTACAGGAAATCGACTGGGTGGATGCCAAGCAGAAAATGTCTGTCGAATATTATGCGGATTGGAGTACGGAGCCGGGAAAAGGCTATGAGAAGTTCGGCGGCGCTTGGCAGACTTCCTATTCAGCTGTCTCGGTGATTCGGCAGTTTGACACGATTGTCGAAATGTGCCGCGACGCTGCGGACCAATTCGTGTACAATGCGGAGAAGAACGGCTATGAGCCCAAAGCGGGTGCAAAATTGACCATGATGGGACAGGAAATCACTTTCCCGGAAACTTCTACTTTGCTGTTGCAGTTCAAAGACGGCAAACTCGTCAGATCGTCCAACAGCCAGGTCATACCTGTTCAAGACCGTGCGCCGACCACAATGAGTTCGGTGTCGGTCATCACTTACGGCGGGCAAACCGTGACGACGCCCGCCGACCTTCCGACCGCCGAATGAGGCGTCAGACCGAAAAACTTACCGTAAAATACGCCGCCCGCGAACCGCGGGCGGCGTGCCGTTCTGCCGGATTTTATTCTTTGTCGAAGTTGACGATCGCGGCGAAGTCGGGCGCTTTCAGGGAGGCTCCGCCGATGAGCCCGCCGTCGATCTCGGGCATCGCCATGAGCTCCTTGCAGTTGCCCGCGTTCATGGAGCCGCCGTATTGGATGCGCATCCTGCCCGCGTTCTTGCCCGCGTAAATTTTCTTCATCCGCTTGCGGATGAACCCGATCGTCTCGTTCGCCTGTTCGGCGGTCGCCGTCCTGCCCGTGCCGATCGCCCAGATGGGCTCGTAGGCGACGACGAGTTTGGAGAGGTCCTCCACGCCCGCAAAGTCCTTCTCGATCTGGCGGGAGAGCACCTCGTTCGTCTTGCCGCTCTCGCGCTCTTCGAGGGTCTCGCCGATGCAGACGATGGGGGTGAGCCCCGCTGCGAGCGCGGCGAGCGTGCGCTTGTTGACCGTTTCGTCCGTCTCGCCGAAGTACTGCCTTCTCTCGCTGTGCCCGATGATGACGTACTGCACGCCGTATTCTTTGAGCATGTTTGCGGAGATCTCGCCCGTGTAGGCGCCTTTTTCCGCAAAGTGCACGTTCTGCGCGCCGAGACGGATCTTCGAGCCGCGAACCGCCTTTCTGACGGCGGGGATGTCGATGGCGGGGACGCATACGACGACGTCGCACTTCGCGTCCTTGACGAGAGGCTTGATCGCCGCGACGAGCGCCGCGCCCTCGCTTGCCGTGTTGTTCATCTTCCAATTTCCTGCAATGATGGGTCTGCGCATAAAATTCTCCTTTGATTTTTTTCATGAGGAAGGGCGGATGATTCCGCCCTGCTTCGTTTTATTCTTTATTCTTCGGGATGTTCCTCCGCGGGAACTTCCTCAACGGGTTCCGCGGGAACTTCCTCGGCGGGTTCTGCGGGAGCTTCCTCGGCGGGTTCTTCGGGAGCTTCCTCAACGGGTACGATCTGTTCGAGGATGTATCTGCGGACAAAGAAGTACATCGCAAAGTCCGCGCCGCCGAAGAGGAGCACGAGGAGCCCGAACCACCAGATCTCCGAAGTGAGAACGAACACGAGAACGGAGAGGAGGAGGCAGAGGGCTGCCGTGAGCGGGATGATCACGGTGAAGAGCAGGAGGAACAGCTTGTATTCCTTGTTGCGGTCGCTGACGGTTGTTTCGCTCATGATGATTTCTCCTTATTTTATCTTTGGAACGTGCCGCGCATCATTCCTTGTCGTTGAGACAGGCGATCCCGGGGAGCACTTTGCCTTCGAAGAGTTCGAGGGAGGCGCCGCCGCCCGTCGAGATGTGCGTGATCTTATCCGCGAACCCGAGCTGCGTGCAGGCTGCCGCCGAATCGCCGCCGCCCACGATCGTGGTCGCGTCCTCCGCAGAGGCGAGCGCTTCCGCGACCGCCACGGTGCCTGCGGCGAGGGTGGGATTTTCGAATACGCCCATGGGACCGTTCCAGACGACCGTCTTGGCTTCCCGGATGCGGGAGGCGAACAGCTCGCGCGTGGCGGTGCCGATGTCGAGACCCATTTTGTCTGCCGGAATCTCGTGCGAGCCGACGATCTCCGTCTCGATCTCGCTGTCGATGGGGTCGGGGAATTTCTCCGTGACGACGGTGTCCACGGGCAGGAGCAGTTCCTTGCCCTCCGCGGCAGCCTTCTCGATCATGGAGCGGCAATAGTCGAGTTTCTCGTCGTCGACGAGGGACGTCCCGACTTCATAGCCCTGCGCTTTGAGGAAGGTGTATGCCATGCCGCCGCCGATGATGAGCGTATCGCATTTTTCAAGCAGGTTGGAGATGACGCCGAGCTTGTCGGCGACCTTCGCGCCGCCCAAAATGGCGACGAAGGGGCGCACGGGGTGGTCGAGGGAGTCCGCCATGACGGTGAGCTCCTTCTCGATGAGGAAGCCGCAGACGGCGGTCTTGACGAGCCCGTATTCGACGATGGCGGCGGTGGACGCGTGGGAGCGGTGCGCCGTTCCGAAGGCGTCGTTCACATAGATGTCGCAATAGGCGGCAAGTTTCTTGCAGAATCCCAGGTCTCTCTTCTCCTCCTCCCAGTGGAAGCGGAGATTTTCGAGCAGGACGGCTTCGCCCTCGCCGAGAGCGGCGACTTTTTCCGCCGCGTCGGGTCCGACGACGTCGCGCGCGAAGGTGACTTTGCCGTCCAAGAGCTCGTTGAGACGGGCTGCGACGGGGGCGAGGGAGAGCTTTCTCGGCTCCTCCGCAAGCGCCTTGGAGATGATCGCGCGGCGGGCGGCGGCGCGATCATCTTCGGGCAGGGCGTCCACCTTCTTCTGTTCCTTCTTGTTGAGTTTGAATTCATCCGAAAAGACGGGATGAGGCTTGCCGAGATGGGAGCAGAGCACGACTTTTGCGCCGCTGTCGAGCAAGTAGCGGATGGTGGGCAGCGCGCCCGTGATTCTGTTCTCGTCCGTGATCTTCCCGTCCTTCATCGGGACGTTGAAATCGCAGCGCACGAGAACGCGTTTGCCTCGCAGATCGCTCAGATCTTTTACCGTCATTTTGTTCATAGAACAGTTTACTCCTTATTTTCTACGTTTTTCCAAAATATAATATATCTTTTTTGTTCGTTTGTCAATACTTTCCACCGAAAATCTTTGCCGTCCGCGGAAAAATTCGGCTGTTTTCGGCAGATTCGGCAAAAAAATGCGCATCCCGACGGCGCGCGGGCAAAAAATTTGCAAAAATCACGGATAAAACGATTGACAAACCGTTGCCCGTTTGGTAAAATAACCCTTGCCTGCAAAAAGGCTCTTTTTTCCGTGCGCAATTTTTGCGGAAAAAAACAAGCTCCGTTTCTTCGAATCGCTCCGATTCAGAGAATATTCCGAAATAAGAACAAGGAGGAAAGCAAATGCCCACAATCAATCAGCTCATCAAGAAAGGCAGGGAGCGCGAGGCGTTCAAGTCCAAGAGCCCCATTCTCGACCGCTGCCCGCAAAAGCGCGGCGTGTGCCTTTCGGTGACGACGACCTCTCCCAAGAAGCCCAACTCGGCGCTTCGCAAGATCGCGAGAGTCAGATTGACGAACAAGCAGGAAGGTACCGTGTACATTCCCGGCGAAGGTCACAATCTGCAAGAGCACAGCTCCGTGCTCATCCGCGGCGGAAGAGTCAAAGACTTGCCCGGCGTCCGCTATCACATCATCCGCGGCGCGCTCGATACGGCAGGCGTCGCCAAGCGCAAGCAGGGCCGCAGCAAGTACGGCGCGAAGATGCCCAAATAACTTCGCGTAATTGAAAAAAACGTACGCTCCGGCTCCGTTCACGGTTCCGTGAACAAAAATCAAGCCTTTACTTATTTCGGAATATTTCAGCCCGGATTAAGTAGGCAGTATTCCCCGCGAGGGGGAGAAGGCTCGCTACCGCACTGCGGCAAGCGACAGCAAACTTTCGGGCGGCACAAAGCCCAGCGGAGACAGTCCGCAAAAAATTCAGAAAAGGAGAGATCATTATGCCGAGAAGAGGCAGAATTCCCAAGAGGGACGTCCTTCCCGATCCCCTGTACGGCAGCAAAGTCGTGACCAAGCTCATCAACCAGATCATGGTCGACGGCGAGAAGAGCGTTGCCCAGAAGATCGTGTACGACGCATTCAAGCTCATGGGGGAAAAGATGAACATGGACCCCATGGAAATTTTCAAACAAGCTCTTGCAAACATCACCCCCACGGTGGAAGTCAAGGCAAGACGCGTAGGCGGCGCCAACTATCAGGTCCCCATCGAGATCAGACCCGAGCGCCGTCAGACGCTCGCTATCCGCTGGCTCGTCCTCAACACGAGGAAGCGCAGCGAGCGCGAGACCTACAAGAAGCTCGCAGCCGAGCTCATGGACGCCTACAACAATACGGGCGGCTCCGTCAAAAAGAAAGAGGATACTCATAGAATGGCAGAAGCGAACAAGGCGTTCGCGCACTTCCGCTTCTGACCCGAGGCAGGAACATGGCAAGAGAATACGACTTATTACACACGAGAAA
>CANQOB010000047.1 GCA_947625385.1 uncultured Clostridia bacterium | reverse complement strand
CAAACATCTAAAACAAGATATGAGAAAAGGCGTGGCTTCACGCCACGCCTAATTCTCTTTGAGCGGCGACTTACCTATATTCCCTATGGGAACTACGGTAATGCTGTCCCGCCTTTCTTGGTGTACCCGCCGGGGTTCGAACCCGGAGTCGACGGCGTCGGAGGCCGTAATGTTATCCAATTACACTACGAGTACAAAATATATTATGAGCAGGTTGCAAGTCGACGGCGTACTTCGCCTGCGGCTCGTGGGCAGCATAAGGTGGAACAAAAGAGGTGCTGCCATCGGAGGCGGTCATGTTATCCAATTACACTACGAGTACAAAATATATTATGAGCAGGTCGCAGGTCGACGGCGTACTTCGCCTGCGGCTCGTGGGCAGCATAAGGTGGAACAAAAGAGGTGCTGCCATCGGAGGCGTTGTTATCCAATTACACTACGGCGGTCGTTTGACGGCGGTGCCGAACCGCCAAGTGCATTCATTATAGCATATCCTGCAAAAAAATGCTTTATATTTTCGCGGAAATATGGTAAAATAGAGAAAAAATTTTCGGAGGACGGCATGGCGGAAAAAACCGTTGTCGTAGGCATGAGCGGCGGCGTAGACAGCTCGGTCGCGGCGCTTCTTCTCAAAGAGCAGGGATACCGCGTCATCGGTCTCTTTATGCGCAACTGGGAAGAGACGGATGAAAACGGCGTCTGCACGGCGGACGACGATTTTTCGGACGTCGTGCGCGTGTGTTCGCTGCTCGATATCCCGTATTATACGGTCAACTTTGCCAAGGAGTATATGGAGCGCGTGTTCTCCCACTTTCTCGAAGAGTACCGCGCAGGCAGGACGCCCAATCCCGACGTTCTGTGCAACCGAGAGATCAAATTCGGTCCCTTCAAGGAGTATGCCGCCCGTCTCGGCGCCGATCTTATCGCGACGGGGCACTACTGCGGCATCTCGCACGAGGGGGGAGTACACCGTCTCTTGAAGGCGGCGGACGCGGAGAAGGACCAGACGTATTTTCTCAACCAGCTCACGCAATCCCAGCTCGAGGGCGTGCTCTTTCCTCTCGCCGACCTGAAAAAAGCCGAGGTGCGCGAGATCGCCGAAAAGAACGGTCTGTCCACCGCGAAAAAGAAGGATTCGACGGGCGTATGCTTTATCGGGGAGCGCAACTTCCGCAAGTTCCTCATGGGGTACCTGCCTGCGCAGCCGGGGAAGATCGTCACGCTCTCGGGCGAGGAAGTGGGCGAACATATCGGGCTCATGTACTACACGTTGGGACAGCGCCGCGGGCTCGACCTCGGCGGCAAACAGGGCGAGACGGGGCGTTGGTTTGTCGTGAAAAAGGACGTCGAACACAACATTCTCTATGTCTCCCACGGCGACGAAACGCCGCTCCTTTCGAGGCGCGTCGAAGTCGGCGGGATGAATTACATCCCCACCATGCCCGCGGTCAGCCCCTTCGATTGCACGGCGAAGGTGCGCTACCGTCAGTCCGAACAGGCGGTGCGCGTCACCCTGCACGGCAGCGGCGCAACGCTTGAATTCAAGGAGCCGCAGCGCGCCGTGACTCCGGGGCAATACGCCGTTTTGTACGGCGGAAACGCCTGCCTCGGCGGCGGCGTCATTCTTTCGGCGGAGTGAGGTGACGGTTTTGGAAGGGTCGGAATATATGGATGGGGACGAGATCCGCTTCGGACGGTATCCGCAGACGGAGGTCAAGGACGCCGCGCTGTGCGCCGCACTATGTGCTGCGGCGGGGGAACTCCCCACGGGCGCGAACGCGCGCAAATGGACGGAATATCCCTACTATATCGGGGGTAAACTCTCGAAATTCATGTGGTATGTCGACGTCGACCGCGGCGGGGAACGCTACCGCGGCGTGTACTTTACAAAGTACCGTCCCTATCGGACGGAGCTGCCCGGGGGGAAGGGGAACGGCAATCAGCCGTCGAACGGGTATGTTGCGGGCACGGTCTATTGGTTCCGCTTCGAGCCCATCGTTTGGCGCGTCCTCGAAAGAAGGGACGGCGCGGCGCTTGTCATGTCCGCCGTCATCCTCGACAGCCTGCAATTTTCTCACCGCAGGAGGGCGGTTTGCGGCGAAAACGGGGAAAGGATATATCCCAACAACTATGCGCAGAGCGAGATCCGCAAATTCCTGCTCGGCGATTTCTCCCGCACGGCGTTTCGGGACGGGGAGAAGGCGCTGCTGATGCCCGTGAGGGTGGAGAACGGGCTCGATTCGACGGGCGACTGCGCCAACCGCTTTGTCTGCGAGGACACCGAGGACGCGGTGTTCCTTTTGAGCTGCCGCGAGATCATGACGCAGAAGTACGGTTTTTCCGACGACTGCAACGATTTTTACGACCCGGCGCGCCTGCTCGACGCAACGGACTATGCGATGGCGCTGGGCGTCTCCGCAGGGGAGAGCGGCTTGCCGGAGAGAGAGCCTCGGGTGGGCTGGTGGTGGCTGCGTTCCCCCGATTATTTCGGCAAAAACAGCGCCTACTGCATTACCGATACGGGCAATGTGTTCGACTGTGACGAATTTTCCGTGACGAATGCCCAGGGCGGCGTCGTCCCCGCCCTTTGTCTCCGCCTCGGCGGACGCGCGCCGCGATGAGGCTCATTTCCCGAAAAATCCGCGTATGATCTCGGCGATCTTGCTCCGGTAGACGATGTTGCCGCCGCCCGAGGAGAAGCAGAGCGGGGGATAGACCACGCACCACCAATTATCGCCCTTGCCCGACCCGAGTTCGACGATGAGCGCATCATAGACGCCCGCTTCGAGGGTGACGCCGTCATAGACGCGGGTGGGGAACTCCTCCTTACGGATGCTCGCCCGCGCCCCGTAAAAATATCCGTTTTGTTCGAGGACCGCTTCGGCGGTCCTTTCGATGTCTTGGAGCCGCGCGCCGATCTGTCCGATCGCCTCCTGCTTGGTCTCGCAGGCGGCGACGGTGGGGGTGAGGAGCTGCACGACGGCGTCGCGCACCTTGTATTTGACTGCTTGCGCCGCAGGTTCATTGGAATCGGCGCGGATATGTACCCGCAGATATTCGGAATTTTGTTCGTTCGTCCCGCAAAAGGCGAATGCGATGCCGGCGATCGCGCCGATGATGACAAGACAGACAAGAAACTTTTTCATACTTTCCTCCGCAGGAAAATGATTGACCGCGGAGAGCAGATTTATACTTTCCGAAAGAAAAAACAGAAAAACCAAGCACGGCGCCCGTGTGCGCTCCGCTTCGCCCCCCTCGGCTCGTCCGAAGGGGGCTTTTTTATAAGAGTTCAAAAAACTTTTTCAAATAGGTTGATTTCGACGGCTGTGTCGGCGGGACATTTTTCAAGCGCTTTTGGTAAGTTTTACGGCGAGGACCGTCATATCGTCCTCCGCGCGCCCCTTGTACCGTCTGAGGGCGTTGTCCAAGATCTCCTCGGCGAGCGATTGCGGATTGAGGGGGTGCAGACGCGAGAGATAGGCGCAGAGTTCGGAGTTGGAGCCGAATGCGGACGTCACGCCGTCGCTCATAAAGACGAGGAAGTCGTCCGCCTTCATCTCCACGCGCAGACAGGCGGGGTGTACGGCGTCGAGGACGCCGATGGGAAGGGATTCTCCCTCGAGCACCTGCAAGGTCTCTCCCGAGAGCACAAATCCCACGGGCGAACCGATCTTGACGACGTCGGCGATTCCCGTGTCGAGATTGACTGCGGCGAGGTCGAGACAGGAAAAGGTCTCCTCGGCGGAAAAGGCGATGAGATGGTTGACGGTGGACAGCACGGTCTCGGAGGGCATCTTCGCCTTGTAGAAGCTTTCCAGCAGGGAGAGCGTGCGGTCGGAGACGGCGTGCGCCTCCTCGCCGCTGCCCATGCCGTCCGAGAGGGCGACCATGAACCGCCGTTCGTCGATCTTGAGGATGGAATGGGTGTCCCCGCTCTGCGTTTCGCCCTCCTTGGTGCGCGCGGCAATGCCGAACGCGGCATCGAAGGAGGGTCTCTTTTTGAAGATAAAACACGCCCTGTCTGCGGTCAGGGGGATTTTTTCGGAGAGGGAGAGGGGAACGCCGAGCGCCTTGGACGCCACCTCGCCGACCAGCCGTCCCTCCGCGTCCGCCTCCAACGTCATGCTCACGGTATAGCTCGCATCCTCGCCGTAGAGGAAGATCTCCGAACTAAGGATCCCCGCCCGCGAGAGCGCGGTATAAAGTCTGCGCTCCTCGTCTGAAAAGACGAATTCCTCGCTCTGCGCGAGAGCGATGTCTTTGAGAATCTCGCTGATGCCGTGCGCCTGCCGCGCGAGCAGGCGGCGTCCTTCGCGTGCGGATTCAAGTTCGAGCGCCATCTTGCTGTATTCCGCAAGCAGACGGTTGAGGGAAAAGAGAAGTCCCGTCGAATTTTTGCAGACTTTGGAGATTCCCACGGGCAAGTCGATGAGATTGACCCGTCCCTTTGCCTTGCCCACCGCGATCATCTTGTCCATTTCCTCGAAGGCGTGCGCCCGTTCGCAGGCGCGTCTGCCGTCGCATTCGGCGCAGAGGGAGGCGATGAGCTTCTCCTTGATCTGCCCGCCCGCGGGATTGGGAGCGGGGTCGCTTTCGAAGGCGTTCTCGATCTCCCGAAAGAGCGCGGAGACCTCATAGAGCTGTTCCCCGACCGCGCGGCGGCTGCGGTTGACGGCAATGCGCGGCAAGGTCTTTTCACGGTAAAAAAGCAACGCCTTTTCGGCGCGGCGGAAGAATTTTTCGGGCACGCACACGGCGGCGAGCGCGGGAATCCCGCAGGCGAGGAGGGTGAGAACGATCTGCGCCGTCCCCGCGTTGTACAGCCCTTCGAGGAGCATCGCCAAGGCAAAGGAGGCAAAGACGGAGAGCGAGGCCGCCGTCTTGCCGTAGCCGGCGAAGAGAATCCCCACCGAGGAGAATACGGTGTACTCGGCGAGCGGGACGAGAGAGCGATCGAGGACGCACAGAGGCAGGGACAGCACCGCAGAGAGGGGGACGGCGGGGGCGCCCTTCACAAGCAGCACGGCAAAGAGGAGCGCGGAGAGGGAGACGAGGTAAAACGCAGCCGCGCCGAGCGAATTGAGCATACCCATGCCCGCGAACAGCCACATGAGCGCGAGTTCGGTGAGCTCTCCCGCCGGCAGCCTGCATTGGAACACGCGGTGCAAAAGCGCATGCATCCCTCCCTCGAAGAGCAGACACAGCAAGGTGAGAAAGACGCCGAGAATGAGTTTTTGCAGGCGCACGTCGAAGGAGAAGAGCGCATATCCCGCATGCGGAAAGAGAAAGATAAAGGGCAGTTGGGCGACAAGGGCGTAGAGCGCGCGCTCGAAGCCCGCCTTTTTGCGGAACCGCTTATAGACACACACGACGACGAGCAAAAAAGCCGCCTGCGCGGCGGCGGAGAGAGACGCCGCAAGCGAGAGGGAGACCGCCGAGGCGATCAGATATTCCGCCGCGCACACGAAGGGGTCAAGCCCCGAAAAGAGGGCGGCGAACAGGAGGGCGAAGGAGAGCGGTTCGCGCGCGGGCAGCGCAAAATTCAAAAAAGCCATGCCCGCCCCGATTCCGAGGTGCACCGCAACGCGCCGATAAGAGATACGGATCTTCTTCATGATACACTCACAGTCTTTTTTCGTCATTATAGAAAAAAACGACCCGTGAGCATGCGGTAAAAAGGTCTGCCTTTGTCGAATCTCGGGGAAAACCGCTCCGAAGCAAAACAAGACCCCGCGCTGCCGCACGGGGTCGATTCTCCGTATTCAGTTGTGTAGGAGCGCCGTTTGCGGCAGCGATACAGCGAAATGCGGGAGTTTCCCTGCGCGGTCGTTTTGCCCGCCGCGCGGTCTGCTGCTTGCTACCTTTCCGCCCCTATCATAAAATGGTACATCGGTCGTCTCCTCCTTTTATCCGATTTCAAGGAACTGAGGTCTCATATCGCGTACCTCCGATATGAATTTTTCGAAAGCCTTGCCGTCCTCTCTCTCGGCTTCCCTGCGATGGCGCCCTCGCGGCGCTTTGTTTGCTCCTTGGGAAGAGCTCTTGTTAGCCCATGGGTATTCCCTCCGTTTGGAAATAACTTTTTTTGTACGTTATTTTCAAGCTTCACCTACATTATAGCATACATTTTTGATTTGTCAAGGGGTTTCGGAAAAATTTTTTAGAAATTTTTTTAATGTGGAAAGTTGCGCCGTCCCCAAGCGGGCGCGGGCGGCTTTTTTCGGCTATTTTACGGACAGAACTTTTGTCTCGATCTGCGCCGTGAGGGAGGGGAGCAAGCTGTCTTTCAGCGCGGCATATTTTTCGAGCGAGGAGCGGTAGAGCGCGCGTTTGAGGTTGAACAGGTCGCATTCGCAGCGTTTGCAGGTGTCCCAAAGCGATTTCACATACCCGTGCAGCGTCTCTTCCGCATGGCGTACGATGTCGGGGGTAATCTTATCCGTCGCGATATCGGCGATGGGGGAGGAGATGCTGCGGCAGCACAGCCGTACGGTCACTTGCAGGGAGAGCTTTGCGCGCGGTTCGCCGTCGGCGAGCAGGGAGACGTCGCCCTCGTTCTTCATGACGGTGAGGGTGACCGGTTTTCCCTTCTCCTCTGCGCCGAACGTGCCCGTGAACACCTTCCCTTCGAGCAGGCTGAATGCAAACGTCTCCTCTTGGGAGAGCCGTCCCACCATTCTCCCCTTGCGGAAGATCGCCGTTTCGTTCGCGGTATATACCTGTTCTACGCCCGAGGAGTCGGTGCCGAGCGCGCTGCCCGCCTCGCTGTTTGCGCTCTGGCTCCCCTCTTGCCGCTGCTTGCGGAGAAAGGGGAGATAGGAGCTCTCGGAGACGCCGTAATAGCCGATGGCGAAGTTTTTGAGAGTGTTGACCATGACCATCCCCGATTTTTCCGCCGCGTCCGAGAAGAGTTTCTGGATGGCGAGGGAAGAGGCGTCGTCGATGGCGCTCTTGGAGGAGATGAACTCGGACGCCTTCCCTTCGCACACGGCGAGACGGCAGGAATCGGGCATATATTCGTTGCGCAGGAAATAATTGAGATCTTCGACGACGTCGTCCTTCGCCGCCTCTTCGCCGATGAGGATGAGGTCGCAAAAGACGAGCTTGGGCACCCAGCCCGTCTTGCCGAAGATGGCGGAGATGCAGTCGGAGACCGTCTTTCCCTCCGCTTCGATCTCCACGCTCGACGTGCCGCCCGTCGTGCGGTCGCTGCCCTTGGGGACGGCGATCTGCGCGGTCAGGGCAAAGCCCTCCTCCGTCTTGTCGACGGCGGCGGCGAGGATGATCGCCGTTTTTTGGATGTCGACGAGCCCGAAATCGTTGGAAATAAAGGAGAAGAGCACGACGGCGAGCAGGATGAGGTAGATCTTCATGGGGACGGTTTTGAGAAATTTACGCATGTCGCCTCCTCAACAGCAGCATGAGGGCGGGCACGGCGACGGTGAACGCGAAAAAGAGCCAGAACAGGTCCGAGAGCGCGAGGAGCACCTCGCCGAACCGATAGTCGAGCAGGGCGTCGAGCGTCAAAAAGACGGCGCTCCCCAAGACGGCGAGCACCGTCGGGAGATATTTCTTCCGCCCGTACGCCTGCAAAAGGCATTCCACGGCGCCTTGCAGGGGGAGCGCGGCAAAGAAGGAGAGCACGAGCGAGAGCGCGAAGATGAAGATGTAGTCCGCCCGACCGAGCATCGAGATTCCCGCAAAATATTTGGAGACCGACGCCAGCGCGAAGAGCTGGTTGACCGCCGTGCCCTCGTAGATTCCGTAAAAGGTCGCAAGGAAGAAGAGGACGACCGCGCCGCCGCCGAGATAGGCGAGCATGCCTTTGAGCGGGAGTCCTTTGCGGTATTCTATCTTTTTGAGCATAGGCAGCAAAAGGGCGGCGTCATAGAACCAGCCCGCCGAGGACATCGTCCCCTTGAAAAACCCGCTTGCCCCCGCCGCTCCCACGGGCAGAAGCGCGCCGAAGTCCGCCTCTCCCACGGCGAGGATGAGCACGCCCGCCAGCCCCACGAGCGCGATCGGTCCGATGATGTCCCAAACTCTGCCGAAGGAACCGATGGGTTTGGAGGCGGTGTAGGCGAGGAAGAGGAAGAAGGGCGCAAACGCCGCGAGAGAGGGCAGCGTGTCATAAAAAATCGCCTGTACGAAGAGTTTTTGTTCGAGCAGGGGGAGCACGCTCGCAAACAGCAGAAAGAGCGCGTAGACCGTGATGAGGATAGTGGCGGCGATTCTCCCGAACGTCCCCTCCAAGAGCTCGAAAAAGCTTTGATCGCGCTTTGCGAGCAAGAGCACGCAAAAGACGGCGCCCGCCTGCAAACCGAGATGGACGAGGGCGGGGAAGAGCAGATCGTTTGCGGAATGGTCGGCAAGGCTCGCGGGCAGCATGACGAGTTTGGCGACGGGCATGACGCATGCGAGCAAAAAGTAAAGCTGACGGGCGGTCATTTCATCCTCCGTTTGTTGGGGCTCTTGAAGGTGGCGGGGCGCAGTTTCAGGGAGCCGAGATTGTATTTGACGAGGGAATCTTTGAGGTCTCTGCCCACGACGGGCGCAAAGGGCGCGACGAGCGGCACGCCGAAGTTCTCCGTCGTCACAAGGTATAAAATGACGAACGCCGACGCAAGGATGATGCCGTAAGTCCCCACGCTCCCCGCGATAAGCAGCATGACGAGGCGCAAAACGCTCGTCTGTTCGATGAGGTTGGGCACGGCGTACAGCCCGATTCCCGAGAAGGCGATGATGATGATCGCGGGCGTGG
>CANQOB010000046.1 GCA_947625385.1 uncultured Clostridia bacterium | reverse complement strand
GTATTCTATTGTGTCGCAGTTTTCAGTATAGCACGAACAGGGAAATTTTTCAACCGTTTTATAAAAAATTTGGCATAAAACTTGCTTGGGTTTTTCGGAAAAAATACAATATGATGAATTTCTCCTTGCCTGCAATCAAACGATATGGTATACTGTTTTCATGACGAAGATCGAAAGGGTCTTGCGATGTCGACAGATCATCGGAAACGATCACAACATAGGAGGACAAGATGGAACCGATCAATGCCGAAACTTGGGCGGCTCCCCACAATCATTTCATCTTTTGGCGGATAGGACAAGGCTTATTTTATACGGGTTCTTTGCTTGACGGAACATACAACTTTGTTTATGATTGCGGCGCAGAGGGATTTTGTGAGCAATTTTTGAACAGGGCGATCGATGAATTTACAAGCGCAACGCCCGTCATCGATTTCGTCGTGATCTCGCATTTGCATTACGATCATTGCAGCGGTCTATATACCCTTCTGCAAAAAAGCAAGGTAAAGAAAATTTACTTGCCCTTACTGAACAAAGACAAACAATTTACTCTGTGTATCCTGCACTATTATAAAAGTCTTGCGCAGGCAAACGACGTCGACACAAGAGCCTATGATATCTTGGAATTTTTATACAACGGAAGAGATTCCGATTTTTTGCAACGGGATATTTTTCTGCATGAGATCGAGACTGTCTTTGTATCAAATTCCTCCGGCTTTGATTTCAGGCAACATTGGGAATTTGATTTATTGGCGCCGGGCATCAATTCCAAAACCAAAAAATTCTTTCGGGACAATGCGGTTGCGATCGAAAACATGATCAAAACCGAACCCGGGAAGAAGTTCATCGCGGACTTCAAAAAATTAAACGGATATACTCCGTCGATCGAGCGGGCTTTGAACAACACGTCTACCGTTCTTATCCATAAGCCTCTGTATCGCGTCAGGAATCCGGAGAACGGCACAGCTTCGATTCTCACGGGGGACATCGATTTTACTCGCATATTGGCACGGAAAATCAAAAAAGCAACAGACGATTCGGGGATATATGTTTTTCAAATTCCTCATCATGGTTCCAAAGATAATTGGGTCAAGCTATGGAACGATGGAACCGTATGCGCTTCGAATACATACGTGATCTCTTTCGGCTACGGCAACAAACACAGACACCCTCATTTTCCCGTAATCAACTGGATAGCACAATATAGCAAGAAGTATTCCTTTGTCACACAGTTAGAGGATTATCAATACGAAATCCAATAGCGCTGAAAGACGGTTTGGAAAAAAGGTGCACCGTGCGAAGATCGCGCGGTGCCGTGCAGACGAAAATAAGCCGAGTGCACTCGGCTTATTTTGTCGTTCAAGGACGGTTTTCTGTTTTACATTGCGTTTATGGTATTTTCAACCGTTCTGCCGATTTGCTCCTTCCACTCCGGGGCATCGCAGGCTCCCCGTAAACGCTCACACTCCGATATTAAGGTTGTTATCGCGGAAGGGCTTGCCCGCCCGGAAAGGAACATCGCTTTGAAGAACGACGAAAACTGCGTCAATGTGAACGGAACGATCCGCAGTTCCAACCGTGCATCCTCTTTCGTATACCATACGCCGATTCTGAATGTCTCCGCTGTATTGGAATCGATGCGGTTGGCAATGAAAAGGCCGTACACAGGCTTATCATATCTTTGCATCAAATCCGCAACATGGCGGCGCACCGGTTCCCCTTCCATTGCCTCCTGTCTTGAATTTTCCGAAAGTGTCACTTCGATAACGACAAGACAATCGGCAAATTCGGCGATTAAGTCCGGACCGTTCCCCGGCGCGGTGCTTACAGGGAGAAAATCCTGATCAACCTTAAACCGACGGACCTCGTAGGGCTTATTGACCAAAGTATCTATTGCCAGAAACGCTCTCCATAAACACCATTCAAGATAGGCGGGAGCTTCTGTCCGTGAAACGCTTATTTCCACACCGTTTACGTCCATACGTTCCCGATGGGAAGCAATCAAATCCATGTAAGCCGCGATTTCCTGCCATTGTTCTGCCTGATGCGCGGCATAGTCTTCTTCTTGGCGTTCCGAAATCAATTCTTCAACTTCATACCGGACCTGATTGATTTGCGCGGCGGTATCCAAAGGGCGTCCCGCAATAGAATACTCGATTCCGTAGCGTGCAATCTGCGTCAAAAGGTCATTAAGCACGCGGCGCGCGACAACCGCGTTGTCCGTCGGCAAGGGATTCCCGGAACACAAACCGCGATATACATCAAGAAGCGGACGACGCGATGTAAGCTCCCGCGTCAAGGCGAGGGCAAGGGCGTGTCTTTCGGGAATCAACGCGATACCCTTCCCGTGAGAGCGCACCATCCCCGTCGCTTTCAGGTAACGCATATTCATATCGGCATAATCCACTAACGTGCGCGGCTTGCATCCTTGCAGTTCTCCGTACCGCTTATAGGCGGCGCGATCAAACGGACGCTTCCGTTCGGCTGCGTCGCGCTCTCTGCGAAGCCGCAAAATGTCATCCACAGCGTTTTGCAAACCGGAAGAAGGAGATGTCGTCTGAACAATACAAGCCATTTCGGGAAAGGAAACAGATGCGGTACCCGTGCGGCGCTCCAATTCGATTAAAACAGCGAGCGTCCAGCACAAAGGCGAAAATGTTTGCCCGTTTCCCATAACCGTCAAGGGGGAAATCATGGCGCGAAGGAAACATTCTTGCATGGCGGGAACCGTTTCCGCCCGAATCAAATTCCAACCCGCCGGCGTGATCATATCCGGCTGCCCGAGATCGTTCTGATGAAACCCCATCGACCTCTTAATCTCGGGAAAAAGAAAGCCGAGCTTCCCCATCGCAGAGCGCCATTTGCGTCCTACGCTTTGGGTGGAATCTTCTCCGAGAGAGACCACGCCGCATTCCCCGAGAAGAGCGCGGAAAGCGCGGTCGCCGTCACCCTTGCGAATATTTCCCTGTATCGCCGAGGTCGATAAGGCGACCAAGCCGTCTCGGATTCTCAACGCACTTCTTACCGATGTATTTCCAAGTTGCCAAACCATCTCTTCTCCTCAGTACCCTACAAACAAAAATTCCTGCACGGTATTCTTATTGGCGTGGGCGCTTTGATTGCCGAACGAATATTGATAATTAATCGGAACGACTTCAACGTGCTTTTTATGCTTTGCCATGAGGGCAACCATTTCGTCTTGCGTAGGCAAGCTGTTCGAGGAATATGATACTATCAAAATACTGTTCGCGTACTTTTTGAACAGCTGATCAAAGGCGGCCTCCGCCCCATTTTTTGTGGAAAAAGGGGTCGGATAAGATTTGAATTTTTTTGTTTGCGTGTCCGTTTGAAGCTCTACGCCGTTCCAATCCCTTGCCAGCCCTTCTACAAAGTGGTATCTCCTCACATATTCGTTATCGGAAAAGGGAGAATAATACGGCGGATCAATGTAGACCAAATCGGGAAGCTCCGTACGCAACTGCAAAGCGTCTCCGCATTTCGCCTTGTTTTGCTTGCCGTTATCGAATACCGCCGCATTGACAGCTTCCACCGCTTCCGAAAAATGCTGTTCCAGTGACTTTTTTAAGTCCCGGCGTCCGTCATCATAGCGGTTCCCGACGTATGTAAAGATTCCTCTCGCTCTTTTCTTCATGCAGGCGCGGATGAGCGCGGTCATTGCAATCGCGCGTTTATACTCGTTTTGCATTTTTTTGATATTGGAGCGCAGAGTATCGATCAGCGCGTTGTCGGCATCCGTAAAGTATAAGCCTTTGAACGTAGTCTCAACAAAACGGTCATTGTCCTCCGTCGCGCACAATAGACTTTTGGCTTCGTCAGGCGGCAAAATTGTGCAACTGTTTTCGATCATGGCTTTGGAAAACGTCGCAGCCATTGCCATATAGTCGTTGCTGATCACCGTCTTGCCTTGTGCCTTAAACATATACCCGACGATGCCCGACCCCGAGAACAGGTCGATTACTTTATCAAACGAAAACCGTTCCGCCACTGCCCAGATATAAGGGAGCAATTTACTTTTTGAGCCCATAAAGCGCGTGGGGGGATACCTATCGATTTGCTTGGACAGCGGCTTTTTGAGGCAATCGGAGACGCCTGATTTCGGGGTAACCGTAACGATTACATCCTCCCCCTTCCGGCTGTTTCCGCTGCACGAGATATACCGTTTTGTCTGAAAAACATCAATGGGAAACCGAGAATATAATTCATGAACGAGCGGATGATTGGAATTTGTTAAAAGCACATTACATCCGAGATCATAGAGTTTCTCAACTTGCTTGGCAAGTTCCACATGATCTTCTTCGTAGAATTGTTCTTTTGTGTAGCGCTTGAAATCCGCATATTCCGAGATCGGCAAATAAGGCGGATCCAAAAATACGAAATCTCCGGGGTTGGTATAATGTTCCAACACCGATTTATAATCTCCGCATACTATTTCGGCTTTGCGCAAAACTTTCGATGCCGCCCTCAGTCCTTCCTC
Organism: uncultured Clostridia bacterium; assembly: GCA_947625385.1. Classification (GTDB taxonomy): domain Bacteria; phylum Bacillota; class Clostridia; order Christensenellales; family Borkfalkiaceae; genus Gallimonas. The sequence goes on along the minus strand of CANQOB010000046.1, from coordinate 4,409 downwards.
ATCGCATATTGTCGGACTTTTATAATTTCCGTAAGGAACGTTGAATTGCCCGTTTTTGTTGACACGGTATAATCCGTTGAAACAAGTTTTATTCAAATAGATCATCCGTGCCGCCGCTTCTATCCCGCTCAAAGATTTCCAATCTTGTGCGCGAACGGCGTAAAACATTTCCTCGGTGTTTTGATACTGTTTTAAGCATTCGATAACTTCTTCAACGGAATCCGCCACGTTGCGATACAGATTGATCAGCTCGGGATTGCTATCGGCAATCACGGCATTCTCCGGCTGCAATGAAAAAAACAGCGCGCCGCCGCCCAAAAAAGGTTCGATGTACTTCCCGTAGCTTGCAGGAACCTTGGGCAATAAATAAGCAAGCATCTGGCTTTTCCCGCCTGCCCACTTCAAAATCGGTTTCACATTAGGCTTCATCATCAATATTATATCCTGTTTATCGCCAAATGTCAATGTAACAGCTCTCTTTTGTCTCTCAAAACGCGAGGTTTTAGCCCTCGCCGCCGATGGCTCTGCTTTGAATATCCATCATTGCCCTACGAAAGCACAGAGAGGTTTTTCGATGAAAAACCTCTCTGTTTTCCGTTTTTGGAAGCTGCGGAGCTTATCTATCCGGAATATCATTCTTCTTTGTGGTTCAAGCATCCGTGTTATCCGCGCCGCCGTCCCCTTCATCCGTTCTGCGTGACCGATATTGCAGCCGGATTAAATCGTCCGGGCTTTCATTGGCAGATAACAGCGATTTGAATAACGTGATCGGTTCCTCCGTTTTGAAGAAGTTGGAATCGTTATAAAACTTCCCTAACCGATCGGCTTGCTCGTCCACGATATATTTCAGCGCCTGAAATACGGCGTCGGAGCATTTCTTGATTTCCGCCTCCCCGATGTTTTCGTGAGACAATATGTCGAGTTCGCCTTCCGTCATGTATTTTTCGTATGTGAGCCTGAAAAAATACAGTATGTACAGCCAACAGTTTTTACAATATGATTTCTTGTCTCCCGCTTGCGTTTTGAGCCATCTGAACAGTCTATCCAAGAGAATGATATAATCCGCTGTGATTTCGTCGAAAAAAACCTGGTCGATCCATTCCCCGGAGAAAACCGCTCTGGTATTTGACCGTGCGATATTCGGCTTCCCGAGGCGGAATGCCATGATGAGCTGACCTACATGCTGACTGTCGTATCTCTTCTTCGCGGGCTGATTTTTATATTGGTTTTTCTTTCTTTCGAAAAACAAACCTTTCTGTAAAAATTCCGCGTGAAGCAACTCCTGTACATAGCTCAACGACGCAATATCGCGTTCGGAAACAGCCGTTTGCGAATTGGTATACCGCGCTATGTTGCTTTTCTTTTCCCGGTCGCTTACCGAAAAAATTCTGCACAACAACTCTGCTTTGTCTATGCTTGTCTTTTCGGCCTTTGCGGCACAAAAGAGCGAGTGGAGGGTTTGCCCGCCGTTGACTGCCTGATAATTGACCAGCTTGATGATCCCCCCTTGGAGCACTTTACAAGAGTCGCTGACAATCGTGACGCCGTTATTATAGAAGAAAAAATCCTCGGGATGTTTCTTGGCGGTATAGATGACCTTTTCGTTTACTTTATTCTTAGCCGCCAAAAAAATTCTTACATTATCGTCGAAAAACGACTCGTCGATTTCCGTTGCGATGATTTCCTCCGACAGAGCTTTGTCCCGCCGTTGCCGCAAATTTTTATCTTTTATGAACAATTTCAAAACATCGACGGCTTTGGCTTTGAGAACCAAAAGATCTACGTCATGATTGCTTGTATACGGAAGAATGCTATTCTTATTGACGGAAATAAACCCCACCGTCTTTGCGCGTTTACTGTCAAGATAAAGAGCGAGAATCTCCGATAAGGAAATTTCCTCCAACTCCGCGTCTTGAAAGACGTCCTTTACCTGTACTTCAAACGCTTCCTTTTTGGTCCTCTCGAGTTTTTGGGTATAATTCGACACAAGAACAATTTTGAAATGAACAACGTCATTTCTCATCAGATCAATGATTTCTTCTGTCTTGCTTTTTAGTTTGCTGTTGAAGTGATAGTCGTTTTCTTCGTTATAATTCTTGACGATAGAGAGATACCGAAGGATTTTATCTGTTTCATCCGAAGGAAAATTCCTGTTTGGTTTATATTCCTGCCCGCATTTGAAATTAAACAGATAAACGGTATCATCGCGGATAAATACCGCATCAATCCCCATGTCTACAAGATCGCCCCTTACGCTTGCCCCAAGCACATAGCTCGAATCGGTGATCATGTCGGCGATTTTATCCTCATCATGTTCCTGCAAAAAATACTTCAATCCAACGAAATAAAAAGCATCGCTTGCTTTCGTTAAATTGCGATGATTTTTGACTTCCTCGATAAGCTTGGCGACAATATTGAATCCGCTTTTGTAAGTTTCCATGTTTATCTGCCTTTACGCAATTTTCAAGTTCCGAATCGCAAAGTCAACGGCGTTATATCGCGGAAGCATTGCAATCCGACCGTCTTGTGGCTTGGGATAAGTATAGTATAACACATTTCATGCCGCAAAGCGAGTATTTTATACCGAATTTGGAAATTCAAAAAGCAAAAAGCGTGGTTTTTGCTTTTTCCTTTATTTTGGGAATGGAAAAGCGCGGCGGCATCAAATGATGCCGCCGCGCGGGGTTGTTGCGATATTTCGCAGTGTTATTGTTCTCCCCTCCCCTTTCGGGGGTTTCCGCAGAGGAACTCTGCGGAAACCAAAATTCAATGAAGAAGGGAATGTATAAGCGTTAGTCTTTGCGTTCAGGCAGCATTGCGACTTCGGCGGGAGCGGACGACGCGGCGGGCATTGCGGAGATCTTGTCTACATAATTGCTCCACCCTTTCGCCACTTTATAGGCGTCGATGCTGCCTTCGGGCACATAGATGTGTTCCAGCGCGGTGCAGCGGGAAAACGGCGTCGAATCAGATGCGGGAGGCGCGATCGCCTTCACGGTGACCGTTGTGAGGAGAGGACAGTTCGAACAGATCGTGTTGTCGGACATCTTTGCAAGATGTTCGCCGAATACTAACGACGTGAGCTGTTGGCAATTTGCAAATACGCCAGAGCGAATCGTCGTAATGCTTGCAAACTCTCCCGTTTTAAGACTTGATCCTTGGAATGTACATGACCTCAACTGTTCCACTTTGGGCATAGAGACGGTTTCCAGTGCAGTCGTATCGCAGAACGCATACGATCCGGTCGCAATCAACTTCGGGAAGCTGACGGATTGCAGCTTGCTGTTGTAGGCAAATGCGCCGCCACCGATCTCCGTTACATTCTCGAAAGTGGCGGAAGTTTCCGTGCTGTAAGGAAGATACAAGTAGAGTACGGTTCCGTCATAGGAGACAAGCGCGTTGTTCTCGATCTTGAAGCTCGTGCTCTTCGGGTCGACTTTGAGCGACTTCACCTTCGCCCAGTTGGACTGCTCAAAATGATCATAGGCGCTTGTATTCTGCGCAGATAAGCCAAAGATATAGGCAAGTTTAGGGAACGTTGTAAGGTTAGCGGGAATCGTCATATTGACGAAATCGCCCGTATATTCCTGGAACGTGCCGTCGTCATTGATCTTCCAATCGGGGTCGGCTTCCTGTTGGAACCCGCACTTGCAGGTGTCACCCTGCGAGAAATCGTGAGCTTCGACGGTGCTCTCGTCTCTTGCGTCGTCCTTCGGGCACTTCATCCAGTGGTTCTCTCCGTCATATGCCTGTGTTGTGTACTTATGGATGTGTTCGATTTTGACACTATCTTGTCCAACCGTCCACGATACACGGTACAGCCAATCCCCGCCGCTCGGGCACCCAAGGTTAGCGGTGGACGGGAAGTATTGCTCGTTCAATATGTTATAGACCTTAAATTGGTCATTTCTCGCGAGCTCGACTTCCGCGTACCACGTATTTACGCCGTCAAACGTCATATGTATGCAATTATTTTTGACGTTCGTATAATCCGGCCACTGGCTCTGCGGGCGCGAGGCGATCGTGCCGACGATATACATATCTTCCGTCGTCGTGGGAGCCGCCACGCTCTCGATGAGCTCCCAGCTCACGTAATTGTCCTTCCAAGGGGCAGGCGCGGGCTTGGTATGTACGGTGAACTTGTAGATACCGTCTTTGCCCTTCGCAACACCGACGTCCTGGTTCCCCATGTCGACGAACGTGCCGTTATTGTCCCTGATTTCGCTGAGACCGAAATAGGTGCCGTCCGTCCAAACGAGGGCATTGTTTTCATCGCGCTCGTCCTGGCGAATCTTGAATTTGTCGCCGCCGGCATAGATCTTGAATTGGATGGTGTAGAGGGTGAAACCTTCTGCGTCTTTGTGCGGTTCCTTGGTGAGCTTGAAATTGGATTTGAGTTCCGTCCAACT
>CANQOB010000045.1 GCA_947625385.1 uncultured Clostridia bacterium | reverse complement strand
GGGGAGCACGGGGGTCACCCTGTGTTCCCCCCCGAAAGGGAATGCCAATAAACAACAAAACTCCGCGCGGCGGCTTCTCTTGAAGCCGCCGCGCTCTTTTATTCTAAAATTGTTGCCTTAGGCGGAATTCACTTCCGCCGTGGGCGTCTCAATTTGCCGAACCCTTTCGGCTTACTGTCCGTTGAAACATCCAATCGGAGCCAAACCTATTGAGGCATAAACGCTCATTCGCTCGCGCGCATTTATTTTGCGTAGCAAAAGAAATCGCGCGAAACCTAAAAATAAAGGAAAAAGCAAAAACCACGCTTTTTGCTTTTTCACTGCATTTGCGCACCACGGTACGCACATTGTCTGTTGAAACATCTAATCGCAACGAGCTTATGAAGGCAGAAAAGTCTATTCGCTCGACGAAAATATTTCCGCAGGAAAGATTTTCGCCGAAACCTAATCGCGCGAAACCGTTCTTTTTCCTCTCCAATCCTCATAGAATACCCCGAAACATAAAAACGGAGGAACTTCTATGCGCAAATCTGCTTGTTGCGCCGCCATCCTTCTTTCGGCAGTCTTTGCGGCAGGGCTGTCCGGCTGTGCAAACGGAGGGAAGGAGCGCACAAAATATACGCTCTCCGCGTCCTATGACTGCGATTCCCAAACGCTCACGGCGGAGATGACCGCGGACGTCATTCCTTCCTTTGAGACGGATACCCTCGAATTTCAGCTCTGGGCGAACGCCTACCGCGAGGGCGCGAAGTACCGCCCCGTCTCCGAACTTTTCTCGGATTCCGCCTACTATGACGGGGAGAGCTTCGGGGCGATCGCGGTCAAATCCGTCGAGGGCGCCCAATCCTTTGAGATCGCGGGCGAGGATGAGAATATCCTTGCCGTCAAATTCGCCTCGCCGCTCGCGGCGGGCGCGCATGCGGCGGTGACCGTGAACTTCGAAGTCCGACTCGCGAAGGTGAACCACCGTCTCGGCGTCACGGAGAGCGGCGTCAACCTTTCGGGCTTCTATCCCGTGCTCTGCGCGACCGAGCAGGGCGCGTTCAAGGAATGCGTGTATTCTTCCAACGGCGACCCGTTCGTCAGCGAGATCGCCGACTACGACGTCACGCTCACCGTGCCCGAAAAGTATGAACTCATCACGGGATTCCCCGCACAGGAGAGCGAGACAGACGGAAAACGGACGTACCATGTCCGCGCCGAGGGGGTCAGAGACATCGCGTTCGTCCTCGGCGAGGGCTATCAATGCGCCGCCGGGGAGGAGGGCGGGGTGCCCGTCTCCTATTATTACAAAACGGATAGCGACCCGCAGCTTGCGCTCGACGCCGCCTGCCGCAGCCTCGCCTTTTACGGCGAAAAATTCGGAACCTACGAGTATCCCGCCTACACCGTCGTCGAAACGGGGTTTGTGTACGGCGGAATGGAGTTCCCCGCGCTCTCGATGATCGCGACCGATCTCACCGCCGTCGAGACGCCCGTCGTCGTCGCGCATGAGACCGCACATCAGTGGTGGTATTCCATGGTGGGCAGCAACCAATACGACTGCGCCTGGCAGGACGAGGGGCTTGCGGAGTTCTCCTGCGCGCTCTTTTTGGACAAATACCCCGAATACGGCATGACCTACCGCGACTTTGTCACGCAGTCGGAGCGCGCCTACCGCGCCTTCTATTCGGTGACTTCGCAGCTCGACGGCGAGGCGGACACCACGATGAACCGCGCGCTCGTCGCCTATTCGGGAGAGTATGAGTACCGCAACATCGCCTATGACAAGGGCGTCATCCTCTTCGACCGCGTTCTCGGCGTGACGGGGGAGAAAAAATTCATGAGAGCGCTGAAAAACTATCACGGAGATTTCAGCGGCAAGATCGCGACCTACGACGACCTTGTCGGCAGTTTCGAGGGCGCGGGCGCGAACGTAAGGGCGCTCTTTGCCTCCTTTGTCGAGGGAAAATGCGTGATATGAAAGTTTCGCGCGATTTGTTTTGCGTGCGCAAAACAAATCGCGCGAGCGAATGGGCTGTTTTGCCTTAACGGGCTTGGCTCCGATTGGATGTTTCATCAGTCAGTAAGCCGAAAGGGTTCGGCAAATTGTGTCGCCCTACTTCACTCTGCGAGCTCGTGCCGCCCTTCGACGAAAAAAGAACGTGCGGGCGGGGCGGCGGAAGTGAATTCCGCCTAAGGCACAAAATTTAGAGTTTCGCGCGATTTGTTTTGCGTGCGCAAAACAAATACGCGCGAGCGAATGGGCGTTTACGGTTTAATGAACTTGGCTCCGATTGTTCGTTTCATCGGACAATGTGCGTACCGTGGTGCGCAAATGGGGTGGAGCGCCGCAGTTCTCGCTCAACAGTGCAGTGCACTGTGAGCGGCGGCGCGACATGAGCGGTGGCATCCGCGAGGGGGCGTGCGGCGGTCCCTGCCGCCCACGCAAAAAAGCAAAAAGCGTGGTTTTTGCTTTTTCCGTTATTTTGAATTTTTCTTGCGCGGCGGCTTCGAAAGAAGCCGCCGCGCTTTTCTATAATTCGTGCGCAAGCAAAACCGCGCTTTTGCGCAGCGCGACCCAATTTGCGACCTTGGGGCTTATTGTCGGATAAAACGAACGAGAGGACAAGCAAGTTAAGGCATAAAAGCTTATTTCCTCGACGAAAAGATTTCGCAGAAAGCTTTCCGCCGAAAAGGGAATTTTGTTGATAACCGAAAAAAATTTTCGGGTTTCGAAAATTTTTTTCTGAAAATTTCCAAAAACGCTTGACAAACAGGGGGGGGTGGTATAATAGAATATGTCGTGACCATGAAAATTTCGTGGATAACGGCAAATAAAACTTTTTTAGGAGGAATGTATGAACACCAAGAAATGGCTCACACTGGGACTTTCCGTGGCGCTCGCCGCCACCGCGGCGCTTGCCGCCTGCGCTCCCACACAGCCCAACGACCCGAATGCAGAGGATCCCAACCACACCCACACCTTCACCAAGTGGGATTACAGTGACACCGAACACTGGAAGGTCTGCCCCAAGGACGGCGAGATCGACGTCAGCTCCCGCGCCAAGCACACCGTCGACAAGGCGACCCACACCTGCGAATGCGGGTACGCGGAGGCTCACACCCACAGCTACACCGGCTGGGAGCACGACGCCGACCAACACTGGAAAGTCTGTCCCGATGACGGCGCGGTCGACCCCGACTTCCCCAAAGCCGACCACAGCTTCGACGGGGACGGCAAGTGCGAATGCGGGTATACGCTCCCCGAAGTCTACATCGAAGGTCTCATCGCCTCCCATCCGACAAGCAAGTGGTATAACGATTTTCGGAAAGCGGGCGATCTCTCCAAACTTACGACCGCCTGCATCAAGATGACGCGCTCCGAGGACGGAAAGACGTACACTGCCGAAGTGTATCTCAAACCGACGGATGAATTCGCCGTCTATGACTACGCGGCGCAGCTTGAATATCCTGGCGGTGCAGCCTTACAGCCCGGCAGTAAGGCATTGCGCGTCACGGAAGCCAACACCTATCTCGTCAGCTGGGAGGTCGGGTCAGAGACGCCCACCTTCCGCGTGCACGACCATAAATTTGCAGACAAGTACGACTATAACGGGACAGACCATTGGAAGGTCTGCACCGATCAGGACGCCACGCCCGACACGACCAGGACGCCGCACGAGTTCCACGACGGCAGCTGCGTCTGCGGCGCGAAACAGGCATGCGAGCATACGAACGGCAGCATTTTCAAATACACCGAAGCAACGCTTCCCGAAGCTTCTGCCGAGGGCGGCACGCTGAAAAAGTACTGCCCCGACTGCGGCGAGGAAGTGACGGAGGACGCCGTCAACTATACAAAAGTAGGGCAAGGAACGACCGCGGTGGAGCTCGCCGTCGGGGAAGTGATGTATGCAAGGGGCGTGCAAACCGCTGTCAGCGTGACCGCGGAACAGGCGGGGACGTATGGGTTCCGTTTGGAGAACGTCCTGGTGCCCGAAGGGTTTGTTGCTACGGTGAGGAATATTGATATTACAGACCCCGGATTTAGTACGAGCGCGCGAACAATTCTTGATAAACGCAAGTGGGCCACGTCTGGCAGAGTTGCATCGACAACCGCCAAATGGAAGGAGAAGATCACGTTTGACGGCGGCAGCCCCGACGAGGCGAACGTCACCGCCCTCAAAGAGATCAAGTTCACCGTGACGGAGGAAGATGTAGCAAAAGGCGCGTGCACATTGACTGTTGTGGTGGATTTGTATAGCACGTCGACTAACGGGCTTCCTGTCAACTACCCCACATGCGGCATTGTGATCACCGCCTTCTCTGCCCCCGCCGCCGCCTCTTCCGCTCCCGCCGAAGTCGCCATGTTGCCCGAGAGAAAGGACTAAAAATTCACCCATACATTCCCTTCTTCAATGAATTATGGTTTCCGCGAAGCAAACTTCGCGGAAACCCCCGAAAGGGAATGCCAATAAAGAATCCTGCGCGGCGCAAAGTTCCTTTGCGCCGCGCTCTTTTTCTCTTAAATTTCGGAAAAAGCAAAAACCACGCTTTTTGCTTTTTCACAGCATTTGCGCACCACGGTACGCACACTGTCCGATGAAACGAATAATCGCAACGAGCCGATGAAGGCAGAAAAGTTTATTCGCTCGCGCGTATTTATTTTGCGTAGCAAAAGAAATCGCGCGAAACTCTAAATTTTGTGCGCAAGCAAAACCACGCTTTTTGCTTTTTTACTCCCTTGTCAGCGGCGCGGGTAGGGGGTATCGAGATCGGTGAGCCCGAGGATATAGTCCGCCGAAACTTCAAAATGAATCGCCAACTCTACGAGCGTCTCCAACGGAATCTGCCGCTGCCCCGTTTCGTATTGCGAGTAAGTGTTTTGCCGGATATTCAAAAGCTTTGAAAGCTCTGTTTGCGTTTCCCCGGCTTCCAACCGCAGTTCTTTGATTCTTTCCGTGTATTTCATAAAAAAATTATAAGGAATCTCAATGCGAGATATTGACATATATCTCACTTTGTGATATACTTATAAAAAATTTTCGGAGGAAACCATCATGGAAAGAAACGAAAACAAAGAATTTTCCGCGCTGCTCTCCTTTCGGAGCGTGAACGGTCTTTTGCTCTATTTGGCGGACTTTTTCCTGCTGCTTGCGATCATCGGACTGTTTTGCCCGTTTGTCAGCTATAATCCCACCGTATTCGACGAAACGAGCCGCACGGTTTCGCTGTTCGGACTCTCTTGGCCGGGCGTGCTTGCGGCTCTGCTTTTCGCGGGGGAAGCCGTTTGTCTGTTTGTGTCCGTGATGCTGCTCGTCCAAGCCGAATGGCGCTCGAAGCAAAAAACATTTACGCTCTTGCAAGTTTGCTCGGTGCTTTGCGCGGTGGCATGCGTGATATTTTCCTGCGTCGCCTATCTTTTGTATGAGATTCCGGAGGAGGAGTTTTCGTACCTCGAATTACAGATCGGCGCGGGCATGTACCTCATGCTGATTGGCGCGGTCGGCGCGGTAGCGGCGTCGCTCGGGTTCTTCTTTCTGTTGAAAAAGATCATACAAAAGGGGCTCCCCGCAGACGCGTTTCGTTTGGGCGGCAAGGCGGCGGAGCCCGAAAAGAACGCGAACGCCTCTTTGGAGGAAAAATTGCGTGAGCTTGCAAGCCTGCGCGACCAAGGTTTGATCGGCGAGGATGAATATTCGGAAAAGAAGCAGGAACTCTTGGGGAAGTATTCCGAGTGAAGTCCGCTGCGGAATTTTTCTCAAAACGTTTGTCAAAATCAAAATTCGGGTGTATAATAGATTCGTCGCCCGCATGAAAGGGGCGCGGAAGGGAACCCCATGCCTATCTTATCTTACCGATGCAAACAGTGCGGTTTTTCTTTTGAAGAACTTGTCAAACGACACGATCAAGAGGTACCATGTCCGAAGTGCGGTACCATGTCGGAGCGGACATGGTGTGGTCATATCTATTCCGCTACGGGGAAGCCCTCCAAAAAATGCAGCGGAAAGTGCAGCGAGTGCAGCGGCTGCGGCGGGACCTGACAAACCATTCCGAATCGAAAAACGGCGGAGAACTCCGCCGTTTTTTCAACGTTTGAAAATCATTTTCCGCGCTTGTTCGCGGCGCGCACGGCGGCGCGCACGGCGGCATGTACCTTCGAAAAGTCGATCTCCATCGCTTCCAGCGCGCTGTAATCGGCTTCGGGCGCGCTTTCGAGCAGTTCCGCCGTCCTGGCGGTCGCGTTCCGTGCGAGACGGCGGGCGTTTTCCGACATTTCTGCGCGCAGACGCCCGTCCTCCAAGAGGCGCAGAAGATTTTCCCGCAGCGACGCTTCGTTCCCGAACGAGAGCGCAACGCCCCGCCCTTTGAGATAGACGAGATTGTATCGCTCCTGCGCGGGGGTCTTTTCATAGATGAGCATGGGGAGGGCGGCGTCGAGCATCTCGGTGACGCCCGTCCCGCCGCTCTTGTTGATCACGACGTCCGCCGCGGCGAGATACCGCGGGATATCATTGGTAAATCCGACGTTGAGCACGGGCACGCCCCGCTTTTTCCGCTTTTCGACCTTGCGGAACGAGCTCTCGTCCCTGCCGTTGATCATGATGATCTGCGCGTCCTTTCCCGCGAGCGTGCGCTCGACCATTTTATAGATCTTATAGGCGCCCTTCCAGTGCCCGCCCCCGAACATGACGAGCACGGTGAACCTGTCTTGGAGCCCCAACTGTTCTCTGATCTTTTGGCGGGTCTCCTCGCAGAGGGGCGTCTCCCGCACGGGCAGCCCGTAGGGCAAAAGCTGTTCGCGGCGGAAGCCCTTTTGCAACCCCTCTTCGATAAATTCTTCATTGGGGATGACCAAATAGTCGACGCCGACGGTCGATTCCCAGAAGGGGGAATACACATAGTCGAGATTGGCGGCGACGATGCGCGCGGGGATGGGATAGACGAGTTTGAGGTCGGTGAGCGCGACGGCGCAATCGTAGTGCGTGCAATAGATGGCGTCGGGACGGAAATCGAGAATTTTTTTGAGGAGCCCCGCGACCGTGGTAAGACACGTCGACTGCGAGGCGTTGGAGTACCTCTTCGCGGGGTCGAGTTTTTTATAGTGGTTATAGAACAGGTTATAGACGGGGAGGAGCTTGCCGACCGCGAGGTCGTAGCCCGTATCCGCGAGCCAGAAGTTCATCCCGCTCGAAAATTCTTTGAGCAGGTCGACGATCTCCACGGTGACGTCTCCGTCCGCTTCGAGGCGCGCCTTCATGGCTCTTGCACAGGCATTGTGTCCGTTGCCCGCCGTGACGGTGAGAATGAGAATCTTTTTCATTTATAAGCTCTCCAAAAACGCATTCAGCAACTGTTTTTGCGAGGGTGTGAGGTACGCCACACGGTCTTTGAGCTCATGCGGTTCTTCGGAAAAGAACTCGGAGAGCGTGATGCCGAGCCCCCAGCAAATATGCCCCAAATATTCTACGGTGGGGCACTTCATGCCCTCTTCGATCTGATAGACATACGTTGGCGAAACGCCCGCCGCGGTCGCGAGGGCATTTTTCGTCATATTCTTCTTTTCGCGGAAATATTTGACGCGTGCACCGACTTCCTTTGCATCCATAGTTTCTCCCCCATATAAACTATCGTATTTATTTTACTTCTATTATTTAGAGATTATAAAAACTATTGTGTTGACTTTATTCAATTATCGTGCTATAATTTTTGGAAAACGGTCGGAAATGATACCATGAAAAAGATTCTCATCCTTACGGTCAGTGCGGGAAACGCGCACAACGCATGCGCGCAGACGGTGCAGCGCCTGATCGGCGCGCGGGCACAGACGGAGATCGTCGACCTCTTCCGGAGCTTTTCGCCCCGCCGCTATGCGTGGTTCTCCGGGCGGGGATACGAGCTTGCGGTGGAAAAATTGCTCCCCGTCTACAACCTTTTTTACGAACACTATCGCAAAGCGGACCCCGAAGCGCGGTATACAAGCGCCACGCAGGGCGCCTGCCTTTCTGCCGTGGCGGGACTGCTGAAAAAATTGGCGGAATTCCGCCCGGATGCCGTATTCTGCACGCACTATAATTGTGCCGTGGCGCTCACCGACCTCAAACTTGCCTATCCGTTGCCCTGTTTTATCGTGTCCACCTGCCTTGACTATACGCTTTCGCCCTTTTGGGAGTCCGCTATCGGCGTCGACCGCATGATTCTTCCCTCCGAAGAATTGATCGCCCCTTGTCTGCAAAAGGGCTACCGCCACGAACAGCTTTTGCCCTACGGACTCCCCGTAAACGTGCGCTTTCTTTCGGAGGACAAGAAAAAACCTGCGGAGGACGGGCGAATCACGGTGCTGGTGCTCTTCGGAGGCGGGACATGGGGCGGCGTGGAGAAACTGTTCCGGGCAACGGCACGCGCGCTGCATGGCGAACACGCGCGCGTGATCGTGATCAACGGAAAAAACGCAAAGAGCTACCGCAAGATCGCGCGTGCACGGAAAAAGTACGATGTGCCCGTGGAAAACGTGGGATATACCGACGTCTTGCCCGAGTATTTCGCGCGCGCGGACATTGTGATCAATAAATGCGGCGGTGCGAGCGCGGCGGAGATGCTCGCGGCGGGGCTCCCCATGCTCATTTGGGAGCGGTTGCCCGCGCAGGAAAAATACAATCTGCACTATCTGAAAGAACACGGGGCGGCACGCTCCTTCCGGGGACCGCGGCAGCTCAAACGGGAGCTCTTGCAACTTTTGCATGACGAAGAGCTCCGCAGGCAAATGGCGCAGCGCGCCTTTAGTCTTGCATGCAGCGGGGCGATCGGGACCGCAGAGCTTTTACTGTCGGCGCCGCCCGCCGATTGGACGGACTTCGAAAAAATCGACTTTTCGGAAGTCAAAACCGTTTGCAAAAAGGCGTTGAAACGTGCTCACCGCGATCTGCGCGGGCTTCGGGGGCGCCGTCGCCCGCAAGAAGGGTGACGCGGGGAGTCCATATCTTGTATTCGCTCACGGTATGAGCCCATAGATGTTCCCGTCGCCGAAATTTTTCATGATTTTCCATAAAAAAGTCGAAAATCTTTTCCAAAATCGCTTGACGAAACGAAAAGGAAATGTTATGATATGTAAGCTGTCTGAAAAGGCAGCTTGCTTTTTCGCCTTTTTCGGGCGGCAAAGCCCTTCTTTCGAAGGTACCCCGCAGATTGACAACTGCATAGCAAGCGCGAAGTAGCGCAGCCTTGGGAGCGGGAGCTTGTGAGGCGGCGTGAAACGCGAAGTACGTAAGGCAAAGAAATTCTTAAAGAGACGCTGCGGGAGACCGCAGCGGACGGAAACGAAAGGTTGATACGATTTTGCTTATAAGACAGGAAGTCGGGAGCGAAAAGGATTAACGAACGTAG
>CANQOB010000044.1 GCA_947625385.1 uncultured Clostridia bacterium | reverse complement strand
AAGGAAAAAGCAAAAACCACGCTTTTTGCTTTTTCACTGCATTTGCGCACCACGGTACGCACACTGTCCGATGAAACATCCAATCGGAATCAAGCCCATGAAGGCATGCACGCCCATTCGCTCGCGCGTATTTGTTTTGCGCATGCAAAACAAATCGCGCGAAACAAAAGAACCGACCCCGCAGGGTCGGTCCGTATCATCTCTTGGAGAATTGAGGCGCTCTTCTCGCCTTTTTGAGACCGTATTTCTTGCGCTCCTTGACGCGCGGGTCTCTCGTGAGGAAGCCCGCCTTTTTGAGCGCGGGACGCGTTTCGGGTTCGGCTTCGAGAAGCGCTCTCGCGATGCCGAGACGAATCGCCCCTGCCTGACCCGTATACCCGCCGCCGATGACGTTCACGAAGATGTCGTACTTGCCCTCCGCGTTCACCTCGACAAGGGGCTGCTTGACGACGTACTGCGTCGTCCCCTGCGGGAAATAGTCCTCCAAAGGACGGTCGTTGATGACGATGGCGCCGCTGCCGGCGGGAATCAGACGGACGCGGGCGATCGCCTTCTTTCTTCTGCCCGTGCCCCAGAACTGCAATTTCTTTTTAATACTCGTTTTCGCCATATCTCGTCCTCACCTCAAAATAATTTCAACGTTTCGGGCTTCTGCGCGGCGTGATTGTGCTCCGCGCCCTTATAGACTTTGAGCTTCTTGATCATCTGCCGACCGAGCGAATTCTTGGGAAGCATGCCGCGCACCGCTTCGTAGACGGCAACGTCGCTATGCTCCGCCATCAGCTTGCTGTAAGGGACCTCCTTCAAGCCGCCGATGTACCCGGTGTGATAGCGATAATACTTGTTTTCAAGCTTTTTCCCCGTCAAAAGCACTTTATCCGTGTTGACGATGATGACAAAATCCCCCGTGTCGACGTTGGGCGTAAAGGTAGGCTTGTTCTTGCCGCGGAGAATGGCGGCGACCTTCGATGCGAGTCTCCCGAGGGGGATCCCGTCTGCATCGACGACGTACCACTTTCTCTCCACAGTCTGAGCCTTTGCCATGTAGGTTTTCATATCCGTGCTCCTTGTTTTGCCGGGAGGCGACCAACCTCTGACGGAATTTATGCTTCCGTCCCTCCCAATCACCTCTCTATTATAGGCGGTTGCCAAAGTTCCGTCAAGCTGTTTTGAGTTTGGATTTTAAGATTTTTTCGGAAAATCCATATTTTTTTCGGGACAATGGGAAAATATACGCCGAGAAAAGATTTCGCGCGCCCGCGGGCGCGCGCCGAAAAACTTTTGGGGGAGGCTTTTCCGAAACAGGCTTCCCCTACGGGAGCCGCCTTACGATCTTTGCCGGGACGCCCACCGCCACGCAGTTTGGCGGAATGTCGCGGGTGACGACGCTCCCCGCCCCGATGACGGCGTTGTCGCCGATCGTGACCCCGGGCAGCACCCTCACCCCGCCGCCGAACCAAACGTTGTTGCCCACGCGGATGGGCTTTGCGAATTCGAGATTCGCGTTGCGGGTCTTTGCGTCGGTCGGGTGTCCCGCGGTGTAAAAACCGCACTGCGGCGCGATGAACACATTGTCGCCGAAGGTGAGCTTTGCGGTATCGAGAAAAATGCAGTCGTGATTGGCATAAAAATTTTCTCCGATCTCGGTATGGTAGCCGTAATCGAACCAAACGTTGCTCTCGATGGTGAAATTTTCTCCGCATTTGCCGAGAAGGGAGCGCATGATCTCGCGGCGCTTCGCTTCGTCGGCGCGGGGCGTGCGGTTGTACTCTTCGCACTTCTGCTTGCAGGCGGCGAGCTCCGCGCGGAGCTCATCGTCCACGAAATACAGCTCTCCCGCCAATAATTTTTCCTTTTCGGTCATGTCGGCTCCTTTCCGCCGCGGAGGCGCTCTCTCATTCCAAAACTGCCTTGATTCTGCGGATGCCCGCGGACGAGGATTGCTCCTTGACGATGCGGAAATGCCCCAGAACGCCCGTGTGCTCCACGTGCGGGCCGCCGCACATCTCCTTGGAGAATGTGCCGATGGCGTACGTCTTGACGACTTCGCCGTACTTGCTGTCGAACACGCCGACGAATCCCTCGGCGCGCGCCTCTTCGAGGCTCATCTCCCGATAGACGACGGGGAGATCTTCCGCGATCTTCGCGTTGACGAGATCTTCCACCGCCTTGATCTCCGCCTCCGTCATGGGGCGGGGGAAATTAAAGTCGAACCGCATCCGCTCGTCGGTGATGTTGCTCCCCTTCTGGTTGCAGTCGGGGGAGAGCACGGTTTTGAGCGCGGCGTTGAGAAGGTGGGTCGCCGTGTGATACTTGGTCGCCTGTTCGGAATGGCTTTCGAGCCCGCCCTTGGCGTCCCCCTTGGCGAGCACGCGGCTCTTCTCCCGATGTTCTTTGAACGCCGCGTCAAACCCCTCCCTGTCCACGGAAAGGCCGCGCTCGGCGGCGAGCTCTTCGGTGAGTTCGAGCGGGAAGCCGAAGGTGTCGAACAGGCGGAATGCCTGTTTGCCGCCGACGACCGTCTCGTCGGGATAGTCCGGGTTTGACTTCTTCATGAACTCGTTCTTGCGGGCGATGCCCTGCACGCACTTCTCGAATTCCTTCATGCCCGTCACGAGCATGGCGTCGAAGCGCTCCGCTTCCTTTTCGATCTCGCCGAGGATATAGTCCTCTTTTTCGGCGAGAAGGGGGTATGCCTCGCTGTAAACTTCATGGATGAACACGCGGGCGACCTCGGACATGGCGTCCGCCGACACGCCGAGCTGGCGGCAATAGCGGATGGCACGGCGCATGATGCGGCGAAGGATGTATCCCGCCCCCACGTTGGAGGGAAGGATGCCGTCCCTGTCCCCGATGAGCATGACCGCGGTACGGGTGTGGTCTGCGATGATGCGCATGGCGCGGCGCGCGGTCTCATCCCCGTCGTAGCTCTTGCCCGAGAGCTGCTCGAGCCTTGCGATCGCGCCCGAGAAGAGGTCGGTCTTGTAGCCGTCCGTGAGCCCGTTCAGAAAGAGCAGCATGCGGTCGAAGCCGAAGCCCGTATCCACGTTTTTGCTTGCGAGCGGCTCGTACCCCGTCTCCGTCTTTCTGTATTGCATATAGACGTCGTTGCCGATCTCCACATAGTCGTCGGGGAACACGGGATGATCGGCATTGCGGATGGGATAGAACCATTCGTTGTCCGGTCCGCAGGGCGTGCCCACCGTCCCCTCGAGCTCCCACCAATTATCCTTTTTGGGGAGATAGAACACATGCTCCGGCTTGATGCCGAGCGCGATGACGAGGGAGGCCGTCTCCTCGTCGCGCGGGGCGCTCGCGTTGCCCTCGAACACCGTCGTGCACAGCTTGTCCCTGTCCAGCCCGAACACCTCCGTGAGGAGCTCGAACGTCCACGCCGTCTTTTCTTTCTTGAAATAGTCGCCGAGAGACCAATTGCCCATCATCTCGAAGAAGGTGAAGTGGGAAGCGTCCCCGACGCTGTCGATATCCACCGTGCGCACGCAGCCCTGCACATTGCACAGACGCCTGCCCGCAGGGTGCGGCTTGCCGAGAAGATAGGGCATGAGGGGCTGCATCCCCGCGACGTTGAACATGACGCCCGTCGACCCGTCCCCGATGAGGGACACCGCGCCGATGTCGGTGTGCCCCTTGCTCTTGTAAAATGCAAGCCATTTTTGCCGCAGTTCTTTGGATGAGATCTTCATAATAAATATCCTTTTTTGATTTTCCCGGCGTCCGCCGCGTTCAGATTCTGGTCAGTTCGTAGCCGTCTTTGCCGTCCTTTACGGCGTAGCCCATCGACCGCAGCCGCTCGCGCAGCAGGTCGGACTTCGCCCAGTCGCGCGCCTTTCTCGCCTCAAAGCGTTCTTCGGCGACCGCGCGGACTTCGGCAGGCACCTCCTCGCCCTTTTCATACCGCGCGAGATATTCCGGCGGGCTTTGGCGGAACAGCCCGAGCAGGGAATAGGTCTCTTTGATCTGGTTCGTGATGCGGCGGGCGCGGGAATCTCCCGCTTCGAGGAGCTTCGCCGCCTCTTTGAAATATCCGAAGAGATTGGCGAGCGCGAGCGCGGTGTTGAAATCGTCCTCCATCGCCGCATCGAACGCCTCGTCCACCTCGGCCGCCTTGCCCGTCTCCTGCGGGAACGCCTTCTCGATCTTGTCGATGAGGGCATAGAAACGCACGAGATGCGCCTCTGCGCCCGCAAAAAGGTTGTCCGTGACGTTGAGGTCGCCCCGGTAGTTCGAGGAGAGGAGCGCGAATTTGAGCGCCTCGTCCGAATATTCGTCCAACACGTCGGAGAGGAGCAAAACGTTCCCGAGGGACTTGGACATCTTCTGCCCGTTCACCTTGATGAGTCCGTTGTGCATCCAATAATTGGCGAATTTTTTGCCCGAGCAGGCTTCGGACTGCGCGATCTCGTTCTCATGGTGGGGAAAGATCAGATCTCTCCCGCCGCCGTGGATGTCGATTCTGTCTCCGAAGGCGCAGCGGTTCATCGCCGAGCATTCGATGTGCCAGCCCGGTCTGCCCTTGCCCCAAGGGGAATCCCACGAGATCTCCCCCTCTTTCGCCGCTTTCCAGAGCGCAAAGTCGTAAGCGTTGCGCTTGCATTCGTCGTTTTCGACGCGCACGCCGTCGAGCATGTCCTCCTTGCTTCGCCCGGAGAGCTGTCCGTAGGCGGGGAAGCTGTCAACATCGAAATAGACGTCTCCGTTGCCCCCCTCGTAGGCATGCCCCCCGCGGATGAGCTCCCCGATGAAGGAAATGATGTCTCCGATATGCTCGGTCGCCTTGATCCAGACGGTGGGCTCGTCGATGTGCGCGCGCGCCATGACCGCGTCGATCTTTTCGATCATCCTTGCGGCATATACGTCGGCGGGGATGCCCGTCTCGCGGGATTTGGCGATGATCTTGTCGTCCACGTCGGTATAATTACGCACATAGGTGACGCGGTAGCCCTTCTTTTCGAGGAATTTGCGGAATACGTCATAGACGAGCGCCTGAAAGGCATGCCCGATGTGCGCCTCGCCCGAGACGGTGATGCCGCAGGCGTACATTTTGACCTTCCCCTCTTCGAGCGGAACGAATTCCTCTTTTCTTCTTGTCAACGAATTATAAATCTTCATGTCCGTTTCCTGATTGCAGCGGCGCGGCGCCGCGCACTTTGACGACTTTTGCGGGGACGCCGACCACGGTCGCGCGGGGCGGCACCTCTTCGAGGACGACCGCGCCTGCGCCGACGCGCGCCTCCTCGCCGACGGTGAATCCGCCCAATACCTTTGCACCGCAGGAGATGACGGCGCCCCGTTTGACGGTCGGATGCCGCTTGCCCTTCTCCTTCCCCGTGCCGCCCAGCGTCACGCCCTGGTAGATGACGACGCCCTCCTCCACCTCCGCGGTCTCGCCGATGACGACGCCCGCGCCGTGGTCGATGAACACGCCGGCTGCGATCTTCGCCGCGGGATGGATCTCGATGCCCGTTTTCCGCTTGGCGCGTTCGCTGAGATACCGCGCCAAGAACTTCATCTTGTGCCGCCAGAAGAATGCCGCACGGCGATGGCTCGCGAGCGCGCGCACTCCCGGATAGAGAAGCGCCACTTCGAGCGTGCTGCGGGCGGCGGGGTCGTGCCTTTTTGCCGCGGCGATGTCCTTTCTCCAACTCTCGAACAGCATATCCCATTGTATGCCGCCGCCGCTTCCTACGATATTGTACCATTCCGCGCCGAAAAAGGCAACCGTTTTGCAAAGCCGACAAAAAAATCCGCTCCGGGCGGCAAGATCTTGTTTTTCCGAAAACCGCCTCTCCTGCCGCAAACTGCATAAATGTTTATTTTATTACAAATATGTGAAGTTTTTTAACAAGAAAGGGGCAAATCGCGAACAGATGAAAAATATTTACGATAAATCGGCACAGGCAATTTTTTTCGACCTCCCCGAAAAGGGTTTTTATAAAATTTTCCGAAAAAGTTTATAAAAACGCTTGCATTATTTTACATTGTGTGTTACAATCTTTCATAGAAGAATAAAATGGAGGCTTATGGACATGAAACGCGACAGAATCGAAGAAATCGCAGAACTTTTGGATAAAAGAGGCAAGCTCACGCTCGAGCAGCTGGATGAATATTTCCCGCATGTCTCTCAGATGACTTTGCGCCGCGACCTTTTCCAGCTTGAACAGGAAGGCCGCATCATCCGCGTACGCGGCGGCGCGATGTCCGTAAAGGAAGTGCAGAAGGTTTCGGGGGAACCTTACACCAAAAAGACGGCTATCCATACGGACGAAAAGATCAAGATCGCACAGAAGGCGGCTCGCCTCATCGACGAAAACAGCTCGATCTTCATCGACGGCGGCACGACGGCGATGTATCTCGCCAAAGAGATGCCCGACATCAACGTGCACGTATTCACGAACGGGCTTGCGGTCGCCATCGAAGTGGCGCAGAAAAAGAACGTGCATCTCACCGTGCTCGGCGGACAGGTGCTCAAAGACAACCTCTCCACCGCCTCTCCCGTTGCCAAGGCGTATTTCGACAATACGAATTTCGAGCTCGCCATCATCTCGGCGTCGGCATTTACGCCCGAAAACGGGTTCTCCTGCGCTTCGCAGATCGAAGCCGACCTCTTGAAGCTCACCCGCCAGAAGGCGAAGGTCATGTATATGATGCTCGACAGCTCGAAGATCGGCAAGATCATGCCCTATACGTTCGCCCGCCTCGAAGATATCGACGTGCTCATCACGGACGACAATTTCCCGCCCGAACTCAAAGAGCAGTTCACTTCGCGCAATATCGTCGTCATGTAACGGAAAAGGCAAACGATCGCGGCATGCCGCGGAAAAAGCAAAGCAACGGAAGTCCTCCGTTGCTTTTTGTTTTGTGCCGAAACGCGATCAGTCCTTCGGGTCGTCCTTCTTCCCCTTCCCTGCGGAAAATTTCGCGACCCGCGCGGAGAGCTCCTCTTTGAGCTCCGAGAGCGATTTGAAGGGGAACAGGAAGCTCGCCTTTTCCTTGATCTCCTCCTTGCGCGCCTTGATCTCCGCTTTGAGTTTTTCGAAATGCACGATGACGCCGTGCTCTTCGGCAAACTTTTTGATCTTCCAAGAGAGCCCGAGGGAATGGACAAGGTCGACGAGAAAGACGCCGAACACCGCCCCGACGACAAAGGAAAACTCGATGTTCGAGACGAACCAGCGCACCGCCTCGATGACGGGCGCGTCCACAAGAAAGTAAAACGCCGCACCCGCGACCAGCCAAAAGAAGGAGAACAGAGGGCAGATGATGCCCTGGATGTTCCCCCAACGGTTGGAGTAATCCCACAGCTTGATCTTCATCCCTTTGATGAAGATGAGCCCCGCGATATACTCGATCACGGTCATGGCGACGCCCATGATAAGAATAATGAGGACGGCGTCCAGCCAAGCCATTCCCGTATCGATCGGCAGGAGCGAGATCCCGAACAGCCCGACGACTCCGAACCCGTAGAGCGGCAGATAGGGACCCGTCAGAAAGCCGGGATTTATCCACTTTTTCGCCGTAAACAGGCGGCGGAATACGACTTCCACGCACCAGCCCGCAATACTGCCCACAAAAAAGAGAAAAAAGATCACGAGGACCGCGTCGATAAACTTCATATTGCTTCCTTTGTAACATATGCCGCCCTTTTGGAAAAAAGGACGGCATTCATGCACGTACTGTATTGAATTCAACGGAAGGCGACATCCGATCGGAGCCAAGCCCGTTAAGCCGCCAGCGCTTATTCGCTCGACGAAAAGATTTTCAAAGAAAAGATTTTCGCCGAAACCTTTCCCAAATCTTGCGCGAGCAAAACCACGCTTTTGCGCTGCGCGCCTCAATTTACGCCCCACGGGACGCACATTGTCCGATGAAACTTCCAATCGGAGCCAAACCCGTTAAGGCGTCAGCGCTTATTCGCTCGACGAAAAGATTTCCGCAGGAAAGATTTTCGCCGAAACCAATCGCGCGAAACCTTTACGCTCCGAAAATCCCCGCAAGCCCGGGAATCGCTTTCATCAGGTTGAAATTCTGGAAAACGACCACACAGACGAGGGAAATCGTGGACATGATTTTGATGAGGATGTCGAGGGAGGGTCCGACAGTGTCCTTCAAGGGGTCGCCCACGGTATCGCCGACGACAGCCGAGTCGTGCACGGCATCGTACCCTTCTTCGCCCTTCTTGACGCCCTCGACGCCGCCTTTTTCGATGTATTTCTTGGCATTATCCCACGCGCCGCCCGCGTTGCCCGTAAAGATGGCGAGCATGATCGCGGAGAGCGTCGCGCCGATGAGAATGCCGCCGACAAAGCCCGCGCCGAAGATGAACCCGCACACGACGGGAATGGCGATGGCAACGACGGAGGGCACGATCATCTGCTTCAAGGCGCCCTGCGAGGAGATCGTGACGCACTTTGTGCTGTCGGGGTCCTCTTCGCCCGTCAGAATCTTGGGATTCTCGCGGAACTGTCTGCGCACTTCCTCCACCATTCTCCTCGCCGCTTTGGCGACCGCGTTGATGAGCATTCCCGAGAACAGGAAGGGAATGGCTGCGCCGACGATGGCGCCGACGATGATATCGCCGCGGATGATGTTGAGTTCCAGAAGTCCGTTCTTGAAGAAGCTGTCCGCTGCCGCATAGAGATAGCTCGACATCATGGACATGGTAGCGAGCGCCGCGCTCCCGATGGCAAATCCCTTGCCGATCGCAGCGGTGGTGTTGCCGACAGAGTCGAGCGTATCGGTGATTTCGCGGACCTCTTCTTCAAGCATGCTCATCTCCGCGATGCCGCCCGCGTTGTCCGAGATGGGACCGTAGGTGTCCACGGAGACGGTCGCTGCGACGAAGGAGAGCATCCCCATCGCGCCGCAGCCGACGCCGAACATCCCGCCGAGCGCATATGTTGCGAAAATGGCGATGCCGAGCACAACGACGGGGAGCATGGTCGAGATCATGCCCGTTGCCAGACCCTGCGTGATGGTGAGCGCCGCGCCCTCTTTGCTCGCCTCGGAAATGCGTTTGGTGGGCTTGTGGTCGTAACTCGTATAGTACTCGGAGAGAATGCCGATGACGATGCCTGCGACGATCCCGACGGCTGCGCACACCCACGGCGTGACCGGTCCGATCGAAAGTTTTGCCGCGTTCATCGCCTCTTCGGTCTCGCCTTGGAACAAAAATATCGACAACAGACAGCCGCCCACAAGCGTCACGCCCGCGGAGATCCATGTTGCGAGGTTGAGCTCCATGTGCGGATTATCCGAGAGCTTGCGTTTGAGGAGCGGGTAGGAAATCCCCACGACGCAGCCGATGAGACCGATTCCCGCAAACAGAATGGGGAAGAGCACCATCTTTTGAAGCAAGCTTGCGCCGATCGTCAGCTCCGCCCCCAGCGTGTTGCAGAAAAGTTCGATGGCGAGGATGACGGTCGCGACGACGGAGCCGACATAGCTCTCCAAGAGGTCTGCGCCGAGCCCGGCGACGTCGCCCACGTTGTCGCCCACGTTGTCCGCGATCGTCGCGGGGTTGCGGGGGTCGTCCTCGGGGATGTGCGCCTCCGTCTTTCCGACGAGGTCGGCGCCCATATCCGCGGCTTTGGTGTAGATACCGCCGCCCACACGGTTGAAGAGGGCGATGATGGAGCAGCCGAGCGCATAGCCCGAGAGCACGATCGAGAGATTGTAGCTCTGCTGCGTGATGGGGTTGACTTTTTCAACGACGATCTCGGAAAGCGCCGTCCCGCCGACGTTGATCATGCCTTCCGCCCAAGCGAAGCAGCAGTAGACGATAATGGCGCCGAGCAGGGCGAATCCCGCCACGCACAGCCCCATGACCGAGCCGCCGCGGAAGGCGACTTTGAGCGTCTTGCCGATGTTCCTCGTCTCATTGGCGGCGTTTGTCACGCGCACGTTGGCGTACGTCGCGATCTTCATGCCGATGAAGCCCGCCGTTGCAGACATCACCGCGCCGATGACGAACGCGACTCCCGCTTCCCACGCAATGAACAGCCCCAGAATGAGCGCAACGACCGCGCCGATAATGGCGACGATCTTGTACTCATAGAAGATGAATGCGTTCGCGCCCTCGCGAATCTTGCCCGCGATATACTGCATGCGCTCGTTCCCCTCTTTCAGCTTCTTGGTGAGGTAGAAGTTGAGCGCCGCATATCCGAGCCCGAGCACGACCGCAAACATGACGATGATCGTGAGTAGGTTCAAATCCATAGTTCGCTCCTTACGAATGAATTTACCTTATTATATCACGTTCGGGGAAAATTGTCTATCTTTCGCAAAGTTTTCCGAAAAAATTTCCTTTTGCGGCGCGGAGCGCCCCGCTCTCCCCTTCGGACTGCACCCGCGAGCGAGTAGGATTCAAGCCGCCCGCGACGGCAAAGCGGGCACCCATGTCCGCAACGCGCCTTCAAAAACCGTTTGGAAGTGCACCCTCCCGCATTTACAACTTGCCCCGGAAGTTAAGCTCTCTTATAGCAAAAAAGAAGGTATCGCAAGATACCTTCTTTTTTGTCTGAGATCCGGCAACTACGACTCCCGGGTCGTTGGACCACCCCGCCCGCACATTCTTTTTTGTCGAAGGGCGGCACGAGCGGGCTCGCCCGCGAAGTAGCACTTTCGGCGTAAGAGAGCTTAACGGAGGCGTAAAGCCGTAATCGGCAGTTCGCTTTTTCTTCTCTTTCGGTACGGCTTGCCCCGGAAGTTAAGCTCTCCCATTTGCTAACAAAGAAAGAGAACACCGTGTGGTGTTCTCTTTCTTTGTCTGAGATCCGGCAACTACCTATCCTCCCGGGTCGTTGGACCAAGTACTTTCGGCGTAAGAGAGCTTAACTTCTGTGTTCGGGATGGGAACAGGTGGATCCTCTCTGCTATCGTCACCGGAATGGTATATAAAGCACACAAGGTGCGTTATATCGAAGTTGTCGTTAAAAGTTTCCCCCCTTAACGACATGGGATACGCTCTGGTCTATCTTCATGAGCGGTATCTTTCTGCTTTTTGATCGCTTGCGCGAGCAAAACCACGCTTTTGCGCTGCGCGCCTCAATTTGCCGAACCCTTTCGGCTTACTGTCCGTTGAAACATCCAACCGGAGCCAAGCCTATTGAGCCGCAAACGAGCATTCGCTCGACGAAAATATTTTCGCAGAAAAGATTTTCGTCGAACCCCACGCAAACTGACAACTACACAGCAAGCACGTTGCGAGGCACATAAAGCCTCCATAGAAATCATAGCTTTTCTCGTAATTCAAGATGTTGCAGCTTTGTTCAACCTTTCTTTGTTGAAATCAAGCCCTCGACCTATTAGTATCGGTCAGCTCAACACGTCACCGTGCTTACACCTCCGACCTATCAACCTCATCGTCTCTAAGGGGTCTTACTCTTTCGATGGGATACCTTATCTTGAGGTTAGTTTCACACTTAGATGCTTTCAGCGTTTATCTAATCCGCACTTCGCTACCCTGCCGTGCCGCTGGCGCGACAACAGGTGCACAATAGGTGCGTTCATCCCGGTCCTCTCGT
>CANQOB010000043.1 GCA_947625385.1 uncultured Clostridia bacterium | reverse complement strand
CTTGTCAAGTGTTTTTTTGATAAAATCTAAAAATTTTCGAAAAATTTTTTCTGACGCACGAAAATTTCTTTCGCGCGACCTATTTTATAATAAATTTTCGGCGAAAAGCTTTTTCCACAAAAAGCTTTTCGCCGAAAGGAAAAGAGCGCGGCGGCTTCTCTCGAAGCCGCCGCGCGCCCCTTGCTCTAAAAATAAAGGAAAAAGCAAAAACCACGCTTTTTGCTTTTTCACAGCATTTGCGCACCACGGTACGCACACTGTCCGTTGAAACATCTAATCGGAATCAAGTTCATTAAACCGTAAACGCTCATTCGCTCGACGAAAAGATTTGCGCCAGCAAAGATTTTCGCCGAAAACAAATCGCGCGAAACAAAAAGCTTTTCGCCGAATATAAAATTAGCCAAAATTTGAAAATATTTTTCCAATCCCTCTTGATTTTTCAAAAAAATCATGTATAATGGAAGTTAGCGGGTTTTATCGAAATTCCGCAATCTATGAACGAGGTACACCCCTATGGACTATTCGGCAAAAAACATCCGCAATCTCGCGGTTGTGGGACACAGCGGAGAAGGAAAAACTACCCTTTGCGAGGCAATGCTCTTGAATGCGGGCGCCATCGAACGCATGGGCAAAATCGAAAACGGCACGACGGTGTGCGACTTCGACGAACAGGAGATCGCCCGTCATTCCTCCGTCTCGCTTGCGCTTGCCTATCTGACCTGGAAGAATATCAAGATCAATCTTCTCGACGTCCCGGGATTTTACGACTTCGAGGGGGAATTCAATTCCGCGATGCGCGCGGCGGGCGCTGCGCTCGTCGTAGCGGGCGCGAACGGCACCGTCACCGTCGGGGCGGAGAAGGCGATCA
This sequence comes from uncultured Clostridia bacterium, assembly GCA_947625385.1. Classification (GTDB taxonomy): domain Bacteria; phylum Bacillota; class Clostridia; order Christensenellales; family Borkfalkiaceae; genus Gallimonas. The sequence goes on along the minus strand of CANQOB010000043.1, from coordinate 10,791 downwards.
ACCTCTGTCTCAAAGAGAAAAAGCCCATTCTCTTGTTCGTCAACGGGATGGACAAGGAGAATGCCGACTACCATAAGACCGTGCAGGCGTACGAGGCGCAATACAAGGGAAAGATCGCTCCCATCCAGATTCCCATCATGGAGGGGGAGAAGATGACGGGGTACATCAGCGTCATCAACGGCAAGGCGTACAAGTTTGCGCCCAACGGCGTCGAAGAGATCGCCGTCCCCGCCGCCTATGCGGGCGAGCTGGAAGAGATGCAGGCCGTTTTGCAGGAGGTCGCCGCGGAAAACGACGAGGAACTTCTCGACAAATACTTCGAAGAGGGCACCCTCTCCCCCGAGGAGACGGTTGCGGGGCTCCGCAAGGGCATCCTCAGCATCAGCGTCATCCCCGTCATCGCGGGGAGCGCGCTCCTCAACAAGGGCGTCATCAATCTCATGGACGAGATCGTCGAATACGTTCCGCAAGCGGCGGAGCGCACGGGACTCGGGGCGGTCGACCTCAAAACCAATGCGCACATCAACGTGACGTGCGACGAGAAAGCGCCCTTTGCCGCGCAGGTCTTTAAGACTGCGGTCGACCCCTTCGTCGGCAAGATGAATTACATCCGCGTCTGCCGCGGTGCGATCAGGACGGGCAGCGACGCCCTCAATCCCAACACGGGGACGACGGAGCGCATCAATTCCCTCTACATCGTGCGCGGAAAGAAGCTCGAACCCGTTCAGGTCCTGAATGCGGGCGACCTCGGCGTCGTCTCCAAACTCTCCAACACCGGCACGGGAGACACCCTGTGCGACGCAGCCGAACCCCTGCAATTCGACCCCATCCTTTTCCCCGCGCCCGTCCTCTCCATGGCGGTCTCCGCCGTGGTGCGCGGCACCGAGGATAAGGTATTCGGCGGGCTCAACCGCCTCGCCGAAGAGGACAAATCGTTCAAGGTCGTCAAAAATACCGAGACGGGCGAAACGCTCGCCTGCGGACAGGGCGAAGTCCAGCTCGACATCATCAAGAAGAAGCTCAAATCCAAGTTCGGCGCGGATGCGGAGTTCTCCACCCCCTCCGTCGCCTACCGGGAGACCATCCGCGGGGTCGCAAAGGACATCGAGGGAAAACACAAGAAGCAGACGGGCGGTCACGGGCAGTTCGGGCGCGTCATCATGCGCTTCGAGCCCTGTGAGGCAGATTTCGAATTCGTGGACGAGGTCGTAGGCGGCGCCGTGCCGAAGAACTACATCCCCGCCGTCGAAAAGGGAATCATCGAATGCCTGCCCCACGGCGTGCTTGCGGGCTATCCCGTCATCCGCGTGCGCGCGGTGCTCTATGACGGAAGCTTCCACCCCGTCGACTCCTCCGAAGCCGCATTCAAAACGGCGGCGGAACTCGCGTTCAAAGAGGGCATGAAACAGGCGAAACCCGTCCTCTTGGAACCCATTTCGAGCATGCAGATCATCGTTCCCGAGCAGTACGTCGGCGATATCATGGGAGACCTCAACAAGCGCCGCGGCAGAATCATCGGCATGGACACGAAGGACGGTCTGCAAGTCATCACGGCGGAAGCGCCCGAAGGAGAGCTGTTGACCTATGCGACGTCGCTGCGCTCCATGACGCAGGGCAGAGGCAGATTTACCCAGGAATTTGCCCGCTATGAACAGGCGCCCGACAGCGTGCTTCAAAGCTTGAAAAAATAAAAAACGGGACGCGGCGGAAGCCGCGTCCTTTGCTTATGCGAACAAAAAGCCCCCGACCATGTCGGGGGTTCGGCGTTAAAATCCGTTATTCCATGCAGAGTTTGCGCATGAGCGCGGCGCTGCCGATCACCCTGCCGCCGCCGAGCACGGTCGCCGTCTGGACGTCGCTCGCGAGGTGCGCGTCCATCTGCAATTTCTCCGCAAAATAGTCCGCAAATCCCGCGATCGCGGCAACGCCGCCCGAGAGAAGAATCCCGTTCTTGCACATCGCAGCCGAGACCTCCGCGGGAAGTTTCGCGAGCATGAGCTCGGCGTACTCGATGATCTTATCCACATAGACGCGGATGGGAAAGAGCACGTCCTCCGAGGTGACGTTGACCGAACGCGGTTTGCCCGTGGCGATGTCCCGCCCGTTGATGATAAGGCTTTGGCTGTCGCCGGGGATGAGACTGCCCACCGCATTTTTCAGACGTTCGCTCGTGAGCGCCCCGATCTTGATGTTGTACAGGTCGGCGATGTGGTCGATGATGTGGATGTCCATATTGTTTCCGCCTACGCACATCGAGAGCCCCGCGATGGTGCTGTCGAGGGAGAACACCGCGAGGGACGTCTTGCCCGCGCCGATGTCCACCGTGAACACGGGGTTGGATTCCGAGAGCGGGACGTCCTGTCCGAGCGCGGAAAGATAGTGCGTCTCGACAAAGTTGATGCGGGAGATTCCCGCCATCTTTGCGACGTTGTAGTACTTTTCCCGCGAGCGCAGCGTACAGCCCGTGGGGACGCAAAAAATCGCTTCGATGCCGCCGAACTTGCGAGGGCATGCCTTGGCGAGGAACTTTTCGAGCAGCGCGCCCGCATATTGCTCGTTGACGATCTCCCCCTCATAGACGGGAAACACGACCTCCGAGAGCTCTGCCGTCTTTCCGAGAAGGCGCTTTGCGTCTGCGCCGAACGCGCGGATCTGCGTACCGCCCGAGACGGTGACGCAAGTGGGTTCGGCAAGCACGATACCGCTGCCGATTCTGTAAATTTTCGTGACCGCAGTCCCGAGGTCGATGGCAAGTTTCAGCATTTGTTTCCTCCGAGCGCCTCTTCGAGCAGGGCGCTGACGATTTCCGCGGGCAAGCCCACAACATTGGTATAACTTCCCTCATACGCTTTCACGAGGGGATAGCCGTCCTGAATCCCGTACGCGCCCGCCTTGTCGAGGGGGCGTTTTTCCCGGACATAATCGGCGATGAGCTCCTCCGGGAGCGCAAAAAACGTGACCTTGGTCTCGGCGATTTGCTCCGCGCGGTACCCCTTCCCGAGCAGGCAGACCCCCGTGAACACGCTGTGTGTTCTTCCCGAGAGCCGCCGGAGCATGCGCGCGGCGTCCTCCCCGTCCTTCGGCTTGCCCAAGATCTCGCCGTCGAGTGCGACGACGGTGTCCGCGCCGAGCACGAGCGCATCGCCGTGCCGCGAAAAGACGTCCTCCGCTTTCCCGCGGGCAAAGGCGCGCACGGTCTCCGTAGCAGAGAGCCCTCCCGCCGATTCCTCGAACGAAGAGGGTTCCACCGTGAATCCATATCCGAGCCGGGAGAGAATCTCACGTCGGCGGGGAGAATTGCTGGCGAGGATGAGCATAGGTCACAAGATCTCGAGATTTTTGCGGAAGGCGCGCCTGAATTCCGCGCCCGCCAGCGTCGCCTGTCTGATTTCGAGAGACGCATCCCCCGCAAGTTCCGTTTTCATGATGACGGAATCCCCCAAGACGTCGCAGTTGATTCCCTTTACCACGCCCTGTCCGCTCCTGTCGAGGCATTCCGCCACGCGCAGAAGGACGCCCAGCTTGCGGACGACGTCGAGATCTTCGTCCGTCACGATATCCTTGAACCTGTTCCATTCGGCGGGGGCGATGTCCTCCTTCCGATGGCAGCCCGCCACAAACGCCGCGAGGACGATCTCCCTGTGCGTTGCGCCGTAGATGCTGCTGTTGAGAATCATGTAGCGGCTGTGCTTCTGGTTGTGATAGAAGCGCACGCGGAGCCCCGCGTCATGCAGGCTCGCGGCGATCTTCAAGACTTTGAGATAGATGCGGGGGAACTTGTGCAAGACCCGGAGCTGTTTGAAGAGCTGGATGGAGAGATGCACGACGTTTTCCACATGTTTGGGGTCGCAGCCGTAATAGGTCACGAGGGCGCCGAGAGAGTAGCTGAGCACATCGGAGATCGGGCGCTCTACGGTGATGGGAAGCGCCTGGTTGAACATGATTCCCTCGCGCAGACCGCATCCGCCGATGACGAAATCCTCGATGTGGAGATAGTCCGTGAACGCCTTGATGACGGCAAGCGCGGCGGGCATGATGTCCGCCCGCTCGGGAGAGAGCCCGCGGATGCGCTTGCGCTTTTCGACGTCGAGCACGCGCACCATGCCGTAGACGGAGCGGAAATCCTCCGTCGTGAACTGATAATTGTGTACGATATTCAGCGGGTATTTACGGATGATGCGGTTGATTTTGTAGAGGTTGCGGAAAGAGCCGCCCACGCCGATCATCTGGGCGTCGGGCTCCACGTCTTTGAGCCATTCGATCTTTTTGAACTGCTCCGTGAAGAATTCCTCGATCTTCGCCGTCTCCTCCTCCGGGGAGACGCCGTCGTCCGCAAAGAGGTCGGAGAGCGTCACCGCGCCGAAGGGCAGCGTCGCGAAATTGAGGATGCTGCGGCGGTTGTAGTAAATGATCTTGGTGCTGCCGCCGCCGATCTCGAGAATGATGCCCTTGGGGATATCCATGGAGTTGATGACGCCGCGATAGACGAGGGTCGCCTCCTCTTCCTCCGAGAGCACCTGCACGCGGACGCCGCAGGTCGCTTGAATCTCGTCGAGAAACGAGCGCTGGTTTTTGGCGCGGCGGACCGCCGCCGTCGCAACGGCGATGATTCGCTCCACGCCGTTCGCATCGCACAGCCTCCTGAACATTTTGAGGGTGCGGATGGTCTCCGTCACGCGTTGGGGTTTGAGAAATCCGTCACGGTCCATATCCTGACCGAGACGCACGCTCTCTTTGAGCTCGTCCTCCACCATGAAATGTCCGTCGCCGAAAAGTTCTACGATCACGAGGCGCGCGGAGTTGGAACCGAGATCGATAATACCGATTTTTTCCATGAAAAGTCCCGTCCTTGTTCCCCTGCCGCATTCCCGCGCAGGGTGAAGTATCAAAATTGCCCTATTCTAAAATATACCCTATTTTAACACAGATCAAAGGGTTTGTCCATACCCTTTGAAAAAATTTTTCACGTTTTCAAAAAATTTTTTTGCGCGCTCTTCTTTTTTTCTCCGCGAAACGCCTCCCGAAACTGAAAAAAGGACAATAGGATGAGAAAAACGCCGAATCCCTTGCCGAGCGCCGCGGACGGAATCGCCGCGGCGAGCAGGGAAAACAGCACGGAAAACACGAGCGCGGGCAGGATGATACAGGCGAGATTGTTCTTTACGATCAACCCGCTGCGCGCATGGACGCCGATGGCGAGCGCCGACATCGGGAGAAAGGAGAGCAGGTTGACGCCCTGCGCCGCGGACTGCTCCACGCCGCAAAAGATCGTGAGCAGCGGAATGAGCACGGTGCCGCCGCCCATGCCCATCCCCCCGAGCACGCCGCCCGCAATGCCGCAGGCGAAAAACACGAGAAAGGACATCAGAACAGCATCCTGATGCCCGCGGCGAGCATGAACGCGGCGAAGAGAAAGGTCACGAACCGTTCGGGCACGCGGGGAAGAAGGCGTGCGCCGAACAGTCCGCCCGCGACGACGCCGAGCGCGGCGGGCAAGAGGACGGAAAAGGGAACGAGCCCGCCCGCCAAATAGACGAGCGCGCTCGCAAAACTTGCGGGCAGAATGACGGCGAGCGCCGTCGCATGCGCTTCGTGGGCGCTCCTGCCCGCCGCTTTGAGCACGGGAACGGCGATCATGCCGCCTCCGCCGCCGAACAAGCCGTTCGCCGCTCCCACGCCCGCCCCGCCGAGTAGATAGAAGAAATTCATATGTACCGCCCGAGGCGCGCCGCCGTCCGCTCCTTTGAGCTCTCAAAAAGAGCAAGAACTCTCTTTTTTCGTGAAAAGTTTGTGTAATCGGAAAAAAACTTTTCCTTTTTTTCAGCTTTCCCCCAAAATTGCTTGCAAGGAATATCTTTTTATATTAAAATAGAGAAGTATCTGCGCGCATGCGAAGATCGGTTTGTTCTGCGCACGGAAATCGAAAAAAATAACGGCAGAACGCGGAATTCTCCGCGCCGCCGCATACAAGGTGTCTTATGGCAAGATTTTTTGATAGGAAGAACCGGAAAAAGCGCTGGCTCTGCGCGCTCAGCGCCGCCCTTTCCGTGACCCTCACGCTCGGCGTTTTTGCAGCGTGCGCGCCGACGGAGAGCAGCCCGGAGGAGGACCAGCCCTCCACGCCCACCCCCACCGATGCGCACCGCATCAAAAACAGCAATTTCGAGTTCTTCGCCGAGATGAACAAGGAATTCTCGGAGAAGCACGACTTCATCAACAATCCGTCGAGCTATAACTGGACGTTCTCCACCGCTGTCACGAGCAAGGCGAGTTCGGGCATCATCAAGACGGACGAATGGAAGGAGCTCGCGACCTCCAAGACTTCCCTCATCCTCGAATCCGACCGCTGGCAGAAAGCTTCGGACAGCGACGCCTACAAGGACGACGAGGGATTTAAGCTCGACGCGTCCGCGGAAAACGGCGGAAAGCGCATCGAGGCGACGAGCGGTACCCTTTCGGACGAGGCGGCGCAGAACGCTCTCGATCATTGGGAAAATACGACGCTGCGCGACCGTATCGAGTTCTATTCCTTCTACGGCATCGATTCCGAGGAGGAATTCGAAAAATACGAGACCGATTACTATACCATCAAGTTCGACGACATCAAGGACTTCGCCGATCTGAAACAGGGCGATGAGCCCGTTGACGGTCCCGGGCTCCATGACGACGCCAAGGCGGAGGGCGAGAACGCCGAGACGGGCGTGCTCATGATCCACAACCGCTACGACAGCGACGACAAGTACGGCACGGCGCAGCACTATTCCTCGACTTCCGTCACCCTCTCCGCGGGCACGGCGGCGGTCCTCTCCGTCTGGGTCAAGACGGCAAATCTCGTGCACTTCGAGAACGACCCCGTGGACAAGCGTGCCGGCGCGTATATCGGCGTGATTCCCACCGTGGGCGGCACGACGCTCAAAGCCGTCCAGATCAAAAATATCGTCACCGAGAAATACGACGACCTCGAAGCGACCAACGGCTGGAAACAGTACAGCGTGTATCTGCGCGCCAACACCTTTGCGACGACGACCTTCCGCGTGGAGCTCGGGCTCGGGCTCGGCTCCTCGACCCAACGCACCGAGTTCGTGGACGGCTACGCCTTCTTCGACGATCTCACCTGCGACATCATCTCCAACCATGATTACGAGACCGCGACCACATCGATCGGCGAGACGACGGACGTCTGGTGCGGGCTCAACGACCTCGGCACCGACATCAAAGAGTTCGACATCGTTGACGGCAAGACGGGCGACCTCGTGCCTGCGGGCACGTTCAACATCGACCTCGCTTCCATCTTCGGAACGTTCTCCGAATGGAACAGCGATCTCACCTCCGAAGAAGAGAACTATACCAAGAGCTTTGCCGTGGAGGGCGCGGACGCGTACCTCACCAAGGAAAAGCTGAACAACAAGACCTATACTTCGCAGGATGTGGGAATCGGCGACAACCGCGGCACGTCCATCCCCGAGGAGCGGCAGAGCATCGTGGGCAAGTATAACCTTGCGGCTCTCAAAGAGTTGAGCACCAACGGCTATGCCGCCAACATCCTCGAAAAGGATTTCACGGACAAGTTCCCCTTCTCCTCCGAGACCGACGGAAACGACGACATCATCTTCATCCTCTCCACGAACGGCGCCGCCTACACGGTGGAACTCCCCGAATGGAAGGTGGCTCCCAACAGCCGCGAACTCATTTCCTTCTTCGTCAAGACGAGCGGACTTCGCTCGGGCGCCTATGGCGCGGGCGCGAAGCTCGTGGACGGCGACGAGACCGCCACTTCTTCGATCTCGCCCTTCAACTCCACCCTCGTCGCGACGGTGGACATCGACGACAAGGACGGCACGAGCGGCAAGGATATCTATGACGGATGGGTCCAGTGCTTCTTCTTCGTGCAGAACGACACCGAGGAGGTCAAGCAATATCATCTGGAACTCACCTACGGTCCCACTTCGGTCGCGTCTGCCACGAAGGACGACTACTGCATGGGTTACGCTGCGTTCGCGAACTTCCGCACGAGCAAGCTCACGACCACGCAGTACAGCTATGCCGCTACGGGCACCTATGCGCAGAAAGTCTCTTTGACGGCGGAGAGCAGCAACTCCACCAAGTTCGACGACGCGGCAGCGAGCGGCACCTCCATCGAGAAAGGGCTTGCGACGCCCGCGAACTATCAGGGCGTACAGGCGGGAAGCGACCGCCTCGTCGCCGGCGGGACGCCCAATCCTACGCGCAAAGAGCTTGAGGACAAGGGCTTCTACACGGGACTTCTGTCCGAGCAGTATGCGGACAAGTACGACACTTCCGCGCCTTGGGCGCAGGCGATCGGCGCGACGTCGGGCGATTGGTGGACGACTGTGTTCGGCAACGGCAAAGACGGCGCAGACCCCGTCAACCAGCCGCTCATCGTCGTCAACACGCAGGAGAATATGCCCGCCTACGGCTTCACCAACGGCACCAAGGCGACCTTCCCCGCGAATTCCGCCGCCCGCGTGCGCGTGCGCATGAAGCTCTCCACGAATTTGAAGGCGTATCTCTATCTCATCGATACGTCGGACATCAAGGACGAAAAGTTGCTCTCCTCCACCCTTCCGAAGTACACTTTTTGGTACGATGAGGACGGCAACATCGTCGATATGGATCCTTCCGACAAGGATTTCAAGGCCGAGCATACCGTTTGGTTCATCCGTCAGGAGAACGGTCTCTATAAGAACGCAAAGGACGCTAACGACGCCAACCTCTACGCGAACCTCTCCGCCTACGATACGGACGACGACGGCAATCTCGTGACGGGAAGCGGCACGGTCGCCTACTATGCGCATGACGGAAAGTTCTACGCCTACTATGACAAGGATTCCGCCACCCCTTACACCCAGGAGGTCCATGACCTCACCAAGGTCGCGGGAATTGACGAAATCCTGCGGTACGACTACTCCGCGACGGAGAAGTGCGAGGGCATCCTCGAGATTGACGGCTCCAAGTTCAATAAAGAATGGGTGACGGCTTACTTCTATATCCAGACGGGCAACCAGGCAAAGAACTACCGCTTCGAACTTTGGGCGGGCGCGCGCGACGGCGAGGGCACGGGCATCCCCAAGGGCGCATACGCGTTCTTCGACCGCATCGACATTCAGACGAGCTATTCCAACTACACGGCGGACAGAGACAACGCCGTCGAAGTGCTCAAACGCGAGGCGGGTCTCGGCGAAAAAGATCACCTCACGGAGAATGCGCTCTACTACACCTTCTCCTTCTTCGACTCTCCCGAATACCTGCGCTATGACAAGACGGAGGACACGGAGAACGTGGGCGACCCTTGGAAGAACTACGACCAGTCCGCCTATGAGGAGAATCTCGTGTACCTCTATGTCGAGGACACGGCAAGAAGAATCCACGCGAACTTCCCCTCGGTCTCCAAGTTCATCAGCTTTGCCGCAAACGAGGTCACCGTCGACCGCGCCGTGACGGACGACACGGACACGACGACCGACACCGAAGATACGACGGACGACGAAGGCGACGGCAGCGAGCTTTGGCTCTCGCTGGTCTCCATCTTCCTCGTTCTGGCGCTCGTGTTTGCGATCGTCGCGGTGGTCATCCGTAAATTCTACAAACCCAAGAAGAAGCAGGAAGGCCGTCCGGCGAAAAAGAAAGCCGCTACGAAGAGAACGGAGCCCGCGCCCGAAGAGACGCCCGCAAAGACAAAGAACGCACCCGCAGATGACGACAGCGACGGCCCTTACGGCGAATAAAAAATGGAAAAATCGGCGGCAACCCCGCCGATTTTTTTGAAACCTATGAAATTCAGACAAGCGATCAAAACCTTCTTCAAAAGTATCACGCCCTTCGAATACGCGCTTTGGGGCGTCTCGGTGAGCGCCATCCTGCTCTCCTTCTTCCTCATGGGGAATACCGACTATCTCAACCTTGCGGGCTCCCTCATCGGCGCGTGCGCGCTCATTCTGGTCGCCAAGGGCAACGTGATCGGGCAGATTCTCTGCGTCGTGTTTGCACTGTTCTACGGCTTCGTCTCGTTTTCCGAGAGATATTACGGAGAAATGATCACCTATCTCGGCATGTCCGCCCCCATCGCCGTCGTCGCCGTCGTCAGTTGGCTGCGCCACCCCTTCGAGGGGAAGAAAACCGAAGTGGAGATCAACAAGATCGCTCCGTACGAATATCTCATCATCATCGGGGCGGGGCTCGTCGTCTCTGTCGCTTTTTTGTACATCCTCTGGGCGCTGGGGACCGCCAACCTGATATGGAGCACCGTCTCGGTATTCACGAGCTTTACAGCCGTCGTTCTGACGCAGCGGAGGAGCCCCTTCTACGCCGTCGCCTATGCCGCAAACGACATCATCCTCATCGTGCTGTGGACGCTCGCCGCGCAGGCAGACCCCGAAAAGTATGCGCTGGTCGTGTGCTTCGCCGTCTTTCTCGCCAACGACAGCTACGGATTTTTCAACTGGCTCCGTATGCGGAAAAAACAGAGAAAACAAGACAGTTTCGGCGAAAAGCTTTAATTCGCGCGATTTCTTTTGCTGCGCAAAATAAATACGCGCGAGCGAATAAACTTTTCTGCCTTCATCGGCTCGTTGCGATTGTTTGTTTCATCTGACAATGTGCGTACCGTGGTGCGCAAATGCTGTGAAAAAGCAAAAAGCGTGGTTTTTGCTTTTTTCTTTATTTTGAGAAACAAGGACGCGCGGCGGCTTCTCTCGAAGCCGCCGCGCGGAGTTTTGTTGTTTATTGGCATTCCCTTTCGGGGGGGAACACAGGGTGACCCCCGTGCTCCCC
>CANQOB010000042.1 GCA_947625385.1 uncultured Clostridia bacterium | reverse complement strand
GGTGTAGAGGTAGTGCGTGGGGTCGTTGAGGAAGCCGACCTCCATCGGTCCCGAGGCGTTGATGAGGAGGACGACGTTTTCGAACTCGGTCATGACCTCCTGCAAGAGCTTGACCTCGTTGGCGTCGAGCTGCAGATAGTGGTCCTCTCCCGAACGGGCGCCCGCGAGCTTGCTTCCGCCCCACGAAGAAAGGCTGGTCTTGGGGAGGTCGCTCCCCTCGCCGCGCACGCGGGTGAGCATGACGATCGCCGCGTCGTGATAGTCGGCGAAGCTGTCCTTGACCTCCTGCGTGTAGCTCGACCACGGCGTCTCTCCGGTGGGAAGTCCCGCGCGGAAGGCGTCGAGCGAGCCGTGGTAGTTGTTGTCAGCCGAACTGTGGTTGCCGTCGATTCTTCCCGAGCCCGAGCGGGCGTCGTCCTGATAGAACGCCTTGAGCGTCGGGTTGATGTTGAATGCGGAATTGTTGAAGGCGTCGTAGAAGGGCTTGGACTGGCGGGTCCATTCGCCGCCGATCGCCATGCTGTCGCTCGAGCCGTACCCGAAGTAGGCGATCGCCGCCGTGCTCTTGCCGAACACGCTGACGTTGAGCTTTGCGCCGCTCTCCCCCTTCATCGGGAGGAGACCGTCGTTCTTGAGCAGCACCATGCCCTCGGCTTCGATCTCGCGGTTGAGCGCGATCGCCGCATCACGCACCGCCTGCGCGTTGGAATAGTCCGATTCGTAGTAGTAATAGTCCGGGTCGGACGCCGCGGACGCCTTGACGGCATCCTCCGACCGAACGAGGCCGCCAAGTCCCGCTAACCCCCCTGCCGCAAGGGCAAGGGCGGCTGCGCAGGCGATGGAGCGGGTGCCGAACCTGCTTGTTTTCTTCATACAAGATCCTCCTTACGGGCAATCGTGAGGACGGAAGCGGGCGACTCCTCCCCTTCGCGGAAGGCGGAAGGTCCGATCTCGGAGATATCGCTCGCCGTAATGCTTGCGTACCGCGAGCACGCCTGTGCCGCGATGTAGTAGTCCTGTGTCTTGGAGTAGCCGTCGCCGATCGCCGCTTCGAGAAGGCGGAAGAAGTGCCCTTTCGTGAACCGCTGCCCGTCGGGCTGCTGCGCGGTGTCGATCCAGAAGTTCCCCGTGCCGCCCTCGACGTTGAGCATGACTGTGCCGTCTTCGAGCGTGACCACCCAGCCGTTGTCGGCTTTGAGAATGAATGTTCCGACGGCGTCGCTTTCCCTGTCCGCGCTCGGCGAGGTGTAGATGTAGAATTTGATGAAGTCGACGTGCGAATCAAATGCAGACTTTTTGCTTCCGTCGCCGTTCTTCTGACGGTCGAGCTCGAGCGCGCCGTTGGCGGCGAAGCGGAGCATCTGATTTGCGTCATTTGCGGGCGTCGGGAGTTTATCGACACGCTCGGTGAATTCGAGGAAAGCGGTGGGACCGATCTCGGAGATGTCGCTGTCTTCGATGGAATCGTACTTGGAGATCGCCTGCACCGCGAAGTAGTACGATACGTAGGGGTCGTACGCCTCGACCGCCTCCGCAAGGAGACCGTACAGCGCCTGCTTGGGCTCTACGTCGGTGTAGAAGTTGCCCGGACTGCCCTTCATTTCGACCTTCGGGGTGCCGTCCTCGAGGGCGAGCACCCAAGCGCCGTCGTCACGTTGTTTGAGCAGGAATTTGCCGACGGAGTCCGTGTCCTTGTTCGCTTCGGTCGAAGTGTAGACATAGTAGATCGCACTGCCGCCGCCCTTTTCAAGGACCGTCGTGCCCTGACGGTCGAGCTCGAGCGCGCCGTTGGCGGCAAAACGAATCATTTGGTTTTCGTTGTTCGCAGGCGTCGGAAGCTTTTCGACGGGTTCGGTGAACTCGACGAATGCCGTAGGTCCGATCTCGGAGATGTCGCCCGAGACATAGTCGGTGCCCTCTGCGCTGCACGCCTGTGCCGCGAGGTAGTACTTCGTGTTGGGGTCGTATCCGGGGACGGCGCGGAAGAGAAGATCGTAGAAGGTCGCTGCAAAGTTGGCGCCTGTGAAGAGGTCGCCCGCATTGCCGTTGAGGGAGAATACGACGGTGCCGTCGCCGAGCGCGATCACAAAGTTCCCGGTGTCACCCTTTTTGAGGACGAACGAGCCGACCGAACCCGTCTTTCTGTCCGCATCCGTCGATGTATAGACATAGAACACGACGCGGTCAACACCATCGGTGAATGCCGTCTTATTGCTTCCGTCGCCGTTCTTCTGACGGTCGATCTCAAGCTGACCCTGATTGTTGAAGTGCAACATCTGGTTGGTATCGTTCACAAGCGTGGGAAGTTTCACCACGCCGCACCCCTCCTGCGTGCAGACGCCGTCGCCGCCGAAATCGTGCTCGACCTCCCCCGTCTTCTCGCCGCAGGTACACTGCGTCCAGTGATGGGTCGCATTGTGCTTTACTTCGAAGGAATGAGGCGTTTCGCCCTGCTTCGCGCCGCAGGAGCATTCCATCCAGTGATTGGTCGTATCGTGTTGCTGCGTGTCGAAGCTGTGCGCCGTCTCGCCCTGCTTCGCGCCGCAGGAGCATTCCATCCAGTGGTTGTTTGCGTCATGCTGCTGCGTGTCGAAGGTGTGCGCCGTTTCGCCCTGCTTCGCGCCGCAAGAGCATTCCATCCAGTGATTGTCGGTATCATGTTTGGGAATGTCGAAGCTGTGCGCCGTCTCGCCCTGCTTCGCGCCGCAGGTGCATTCCGTCCAGTGATTGGCCGTATCATGATTCTGCGTGTCGAAGTTGTGCGCCGTCTCGCCCTGCTTTTCGCCGCAGGAACATTCCATCCAGTGATTGGTCGTATCATGCTGCTGCGTGTCGAAGCTGTGCGCGGTCACGCCGTCTTTCTCCCCGCAAGAGCATTCCATCCAGTGGTTGTTTGCGTCATGCTGCTGCGTGTCGAAGTTGTGGTCGCTCTTGCCCTCGGGAGACATTTCGTTGTCCTCGGGGCAAACCTTCCAGTGCTGCGTGGCGTCGTGTTCCCACTTCGAGTAGTCGTGGACGTGGGGCTTGGGCGCGCCGCATTCGCAGTCGCCGCTCTCGAAGTTGTGGTCGGCACGGGTCGTCTCGTCGATGTTCGACTTATCGTCGCCGTGCTCGTCACAGTACTTCCAGTGCTGTGTCTCGTCATAGTCCCACGCATCATAGGTGTGCTGATGCTGGAGCCCCGCCTCGGTTGCACCGCAGACGCAGACACCCTCTACAAACTCGTGGTCGCTCTTGGTCTCCGGGTCCATCACGCCGTCCTCGGGACAGACCTTCCAGTGCTGCGTTTCGTCGTATGCCCACTTCGTATAGATGTGGACGTGCTCTTCGTCACCCAATACGAACCGGCAGGCTGCAAGCCCCGCCGCCATACAGACGACGAGCAACACAGAGAGAAGAATGGTCAACCGTTTTTTTGTTTTCATATTGTTTCCTCCTTTTTCATAATGATCGCTTGACCGGAAGCCGAAGTCCCGGAAATTGCCTCTTCTACAAACGCGGCGGGACCGATGGCGGAGATGTCACCGTCCTCCACGCTATCGTACTTCGAGCACGCCTGTGCCGCAAGATAGTAGCTCTGATTCTTGGAGTACTCCTCCCCGACCGCGGCGGCAAACAGACGGAAGAGATGCGCCTTACTGTATTTCGTGCCGTCAGGCTGGTTCGAGGTCTCTATCCAGAAGTTCCCCGGAGGACCCTCGACATTGAGCATGACGGTGCCGTCTTCAAGGGTGAGCACCCAGTTGCCGTCCTTCTGCTGCAACAGGAATTTGCCGACGAAATCGTTCTTATCCGCATCGGGAGCGGTGTAGATGTAGAACGTCACGAAGTCGACATGGTCTTTCAGCGCCGTTTGACCTTGGCGGTCGAGCTCGACGGGCTTGTAGTCGCCCTTGTAGCGGAACATTTCATTGTCGGAATTTTCCAACGTGGGAAGTTTCTCCACGCGCTCGGTGAATTCGACGAAGCCGTAGGAGCCGATCGCGGAGATCTCGCTCGAGACGTAGATGCTCCCCTCGACGGCGCACACCCGCACTGCGAGATAGTACCGCGTGTAGGGGTCGTAATCTTCGACCGCTTCCGAAAGGAAGCTGTAGAAGGTCTGCTGATAGTTGGCGCCCGTGTAGAGGTCGCCCGCATTGCCGTTGAGGGTGAGCGCGCCGCTACCGTCCTTCTGCATGAGGGCGAATCTGCCGTCTGCGGTCTGCTTCACGAGGAAGCTCCCGACCGAACCCGTCTCTTTCTCCGCATCCGCCGACGTGTAGACGTAGAACTCGATGTGGTCGACGCCCTCGGTGAACACCGTCTTGTTACTCCCGTCGCCGTTCTTCTGACGGTCGAGCTCGAGCTGACCCTGGTTG
This sequence comes from uncultured Clostridia bacterium, assembly GCA_947625385.1. Classification (GTDB taxonomy): domain Bacteria; phylum Bacillota; class Clostridia; order Christensenellales; family Borkfalkiaceae; genus Gallimonas. The sequence continues at coordinate 8,464 of CANQOB010000042.1, read as the reverse complement.
TTGAAGCGGAGCATCTCGTTGGCACCGTTCGCGGGCGCCTCGAAGGGAGCGAGCTTGTCTGCCGTTTCGACCTCGACGAGGGTGTCCTCCATGACGCTCGCGATGACATGACGGGTCTCGGGGAAGCGGTCCTCGCCGATCTTCCATGCGACGAATCCCTTCCCCGCGGGGAGCTTGGAGGGGTCGAGGACGAGGGTAAAGCTTTCACCCTTTGCGATCTCACTCTCCACCTGCTCTTCGCCGTAGTCCACCGTGACCTTTACAGTTGAAGAATAGACCGCAGAGATCGCCGTATCGGCGTCGGGCGTGAATTCGTAGGGGTTGTCGCGCGAGACTTCGCTGCCCTCCACGCTCCAGTAGAGGAAATCCTCTCCCGTCGCGGTGACGCTGACGCTCTCGCCCGCGAACACGATTGCGGAGGTCTTTTCCGTCCCTGTGATGACGCCGCCTTCAACGGTCACGTTGTACTTTTGGGCACGCGTCTCGGTGAAGTCCTGCGGACCGATCTCGGAAATTTCGCTCGCCGCGTAGTCGGGATCGTCCGAGCACGCCTGCGCCGCAAGGTAGTAGCTCGTGCGCGCATCGTACTTCTCCCCGACCGCCTTTTTGAGGAGCGCGAAGAGGTGCGTTTTGTTGTAGAACTGCCCGTCGGGCTGCTGCTTGGTCTCGATCCAGAAGTTGCCCGTGTCGCCCTCGACGTTGAGCATGACGGTGCCGTCTTCGAGGCGCATCGTCCAGCCGCCGTCTTGTTGACCGAACACGAACGTACCGACAAAGTCCTCCTTTGCCGCGGCGGGGTCGTCATACACATAGAACCGCAGATAGGAAACGTGCGGGTCTGCGAATACCGAACCCGATGCCGCGCGGTCGAATTCGATGGGACTGTAATTGTCGGGCGCGGAATTGACGGAGACGCGGAACTGCTCGCTGTTGCCGTTCACGGGCGTCGAAAGATAGCCGAGATAGTCCGAATAGGTCGCGGTGTAGGTGACGTCGTCATGAATGTCGCGCACGGTATAGCGCGTGTCCCTCGAGACGACCTCGCCGCCCGTCGACCAACCCGCGAAGTGCAGGTTTTCCTCTGCGGGAGGATCCGCCACGAGGACGACGGAGCCGCCGTCCGGCACGAGCAGGGAGCCGAGGGACGCGTCCTCGCCCTCGAACGTGCCGTGTTCGACGGTGACGGTGTGCGCGATGCCCGTGCGGGCAAAGTAGCGGTCGGACTGCGTGACTTCAAAGGTGTACGGATCGGTGCGGGAGACGATCTTCTCCGCGCCGTTCTCGTCCAAGACATACCAATAGATGAAAGATCCATCCGTGACATCCGCCGTGAGCGTGATCTCTTCGCCCGCATCGCAGATGCGCCGCGCCGTGCCGTCGTCGAGCGTGCCGCCCTCGACGAGGATGAGACAGCGCACGGTGCCCGCGGCGACGATCTCTGTGTCCGCCGTGGGCGTAAAAACATAGGGATTGTCCTCGGAGACCTTCTTGCCGTCGATCTCCCAGTGGGTGAACACGAAAGAATCGAGCTCGGGCGCGGTGACGCTCACGCTCTCACCCGCCTCGATCTCGGCAGAAGTCTGCTGCGTGCCCGTGATGACGCCGCCCCGCACGGTGACGGTGAACATCTCCTTTTCAACCGATTTTTCGGCGGTCAGTTCGACGTCCTTTTCCACCGTGAAGGTGTAGGGATTCTCCCGAGAAACTTCCTCTCCGTCGCCGTCCACCCAGCGGAGGAAGCTCTCGCCCTCTTCAAGCGTCGCGGTCACCGTGCAGCGTTCGCCCGTTGCGAACGTGCCGCCGCCCGTCCCGCCGTGAACGGTCACGGTAAATCCGGTCTTTGCGCATGCCCCGAAGAGCATGAGCGCACAGACGAGCCCGGACAGAATAGTGATAAGCCATGATTTTTTCATCAGTCTCCTCCTCTCAGAACGTGTAGCCGGGACCCTTTGCAGAGACCGCGCTCACGCCTTTCGTGCCGAAGATCTGCACGTCGAAATAGTACGTCATTCCCGCCTTGACGCCGAGGATGGAACGGATCTGCGCCTTCCCGCCCTCTTCGTCGTGATAGAGGTCGCCGAGGGAGCCCTTGAGCGTCTGCCGCACCGTACCCGCCATGTCCGAAAGATAGGCGTGGGAGCTGCCCGATTCCTCGTGCACGATCTTGAACGTCGCCACGGGGCGGGCGTTGTCGTCCGGCGACTCGTACATCGCATAGACGAGATATTCCACAGTGCTGTCATCAAACACAGAATCTTCTTTTGCTCCTTCGCGGTCGAATTCGTAGGCGCCGTTCGCGGCGATGCGGAAATACTGTCCCTCGGTGTTATCGGGGGTCGGATAGGCGCCGAACCCTTCGAATTCGGCGGCAACGGTCACATCCTTCGTCAAGGTGATGCGATAGGGATTCTCCGTGGAGAGCAGGGTGCGGACCTCATTCCCCTCTTCGTCCTTTGTGACCTCCATCCAGCCTTTGAACGTGAGCCCGCTGTAACGCTCGGAGACGGCGATCTCCCGCTCCGAACCCGCGACGAACACGCCCGAACCCGTGCCGCATTGCACGTTGAGGGTGTAGAGATGCACATCCTCGACGTCGTCCGCGAGCACTGCCGTGAGTTTGATGTTTTTCGTGACGGTGAAGGTGTACGTCGCGTTGGCGGACACCCCGTTCCCGTCTGCGGTCCACATCATGAACTGTTTGTCCGCGGGGACGTCCGCGACGACGGTGCAATTTGTGTCGCCGTAGTAGTAGCCCCCGCCGGTGCCGCCCTCCACCTCGACGAGGTAGTACGGTCTGCTGTCGCCCTCCGGTTCCGCGCAGGCAGCGACGCCGACGAGCGTCAGCAACAGCCCGAGCAGGACGGAGAGCAGCTTCCAAGGTTTTCTCATGTTGTTTCCTCCTTTTCTTCTTGTTTGATTTCTTCAAAAGTTGTAGAATTCGCCCTCCGCTTGCGGCGCCGTGCGGTGCGAATCAAGAGGACGGTCCACACGGCCATCCCGGCTGCGACGACGGCGTCGATGACGATGAGCCAGACCTCCCATGCCGGCATGACGTAGCGGTAAATGACATCGGGTCCGTAGCCGTTCATCGCATTGCTGTTTGCGACGGTGTAAAGGATGTTCTTCGCCGCCCTGCGAAGGGAAGTCACCTGCGTGGGCGTCTCGGCGGCGTCGGGAAGCCCCTTCTGCGTCAGGTTGAGGTCGCCTCCCGCGCGAATCATGAGGTTGACGTTCATGTACGGCGTCGCGTAGTTGTAGTCCGTGACGACCATGCCGCGGAACCCCCATTCGCCGCGCAGCACTTCGGTGAGCAGTTCGTAGCTTCCGCCCGTCCACACCGTTCCGATGCGGTTGAACGAGGACATCATCGCCGTCGTCCCGCCCTCTTTGACCGTCATCTCGAAGGGCAGGAAATAGAGTTCGCGCATCGCCTGTTCGCTCGCGAACGTCAAAACCCCGTTGCGGTTGGTTTCCTGGTCGTTGAGCGCGAAGTGCTTGACGAAGCAATAGACGCCCTTCGACTTCGCCCCCTGCACGACCGCGGATGCCATCTTCCCTGTGAGGAAGCCGTCCTCGGAATAATATTCCCAGTTTCTGCCGCCGAAGGGACTGCGGTGGAGGTTGACCGCCGGGGCGTACCAGCCGCTGTACGGCGTGCCGTCCCCCGCCTCGTTGCCGACGACACTCTCGTTGCCGATCATCACGCCGAACTCCCTCGCGAGGTCGACGTTGTATGTCGCGCCGACGACGCATCCGCTCACATAGAAGCAGGTATCGTATACGCTCGGATCTCCCATGAACGGGGTGAAGCCGACGGGTCCGTCCGAATCGATGGTGCGCGGCTTTGCGATGCTCTGGATTGCCTCCGAATGATAGTTCCCGACGCCGACGAGCCCAATGAGTTCGCCGACCGTGAGCTGGCTTAAAAGGGTGTCCCAGAGCGGGTCGTCGTAATCGAGTCCGATGAGCTCGCAGAGTTTGACCGTGTCGTCGTAGTTCATCTCGGTCTCGCTCTGTTCGGGGGCAGAGGATGCCTCCCACTTCTTGCCCTCGTCCACGCCGTCGTAGGAGAGCTTATCCAAAAACGCCTGCGTGACCGTGCGCTCTTCCTGTGTGGGCGGCTGGGGCCAAGTGCCCTCGAAATCCGCACGGGAGAGATAGGTCCCGATGAAGTCCGTCACGTCGTCGAAGCGGTTCTCGACGGGATAGTCCGTGTCGGGATCGTTTTCGATGCGAAGATCCCTGTCCGCCTTGACGGCGACGGTCTCCACGGGCGTGTGCGCGTCGCGGCTGATGCGAAGTTCGTAGTCGCCCGCCTCGATCTCGTACCCGCGGAAACCGTTTTGGTTGAGATCTCTGTCGTCGTAGGAGGCGAAGCGGTCGCCGCGCACTTCGATCTCCACCTCACAGCTGTCCCCGTCCTCGCCGTGCGGCGCAAGAAGCGGGGTCTTGGCGAAGCCGACGAGCACGACCTCCGCCTTCTCGATGCCGCCCGTGCGGTAGGGTGCATGCAGATAGACCTGCACGACGTCCTTTCCCGCGACGTCCCCCGTGTTGGTCACGCGGACGCGGAGACGGAAAACGTCCGTCCCGGAATCGATTCCGAGGTCGTCGTAGTCGCCGAGGAGCTCCCACGAGAACGTCGTATAGGAGAGCCCGTAGCCGAAGGGATAGACGACATGGGTGCGGTACCACTGCTCGCCGCCCGCCCCTTCGGTGACAAAGCGCGTCTCATAGTAGCGGTAGCCGACGTAGATGCCCTCCTCGTATTCGACGAGGTATTCCTCTCTCGCAAGAGGATTGCCTTTGGAATTGATGGTGAAAAATTCGTTGCCGTGCAACACGTTGTTCGTCCCGAAATTGGCAAACGACGGGTCGGCGCGAAAGTCGCGGGCGTAGGTGTCCACCGTGCGACCCGAGGGAGAGACCGTCCCGTTGAGGATGCGGCCGAGCGCGTTGATGCCCGTTCTCCCGGGGGAACCGATCCACACCGCCGCCTTGAGCTTGTTCATGGCGCGCTCGGCGTCGGCATCGGAGGCAGCGTAGCCCTCCGTGTAGAGCGGATGGGTAGGGTCGTCGAGGAAGCCGAGTTCCATCGCCTCGCTGCTGTTGACGACGAGCACGACCGTCTCAAAATGGTCCATCGCCTCGCGCAGCATCGCCGTCTCGTTGGCGTCGATCTGCAAATAGTGGTCGTCCGCACTGCGGGCGCCCTCCGTCGGCGTGTCCGAGGTGATGGAGGTGCGCATGGTGCGGGGAAGGTCGAAGCCCTCGCCGCCGAGACGGGAGAGCACGACGAGCGCGAAGTCGGAATAGTCCGCATAGCTCGCGCGCACGGCGTCGGTGTAGTTCGCCACGGGTGTCTCCCCCGTTCGGATACCCGAGAGGAGGCTGTTGCCCATCGTGGGCGCGTCCCGCACAGATCCCGCCGCACTGCTCTCATAGAAGCTCTTCAAAACCGTGTTGTATTCGTAGCCCGCGGCAGAGAGACTCTCGTACAGCGTGACGGCGTTCTCGTCGCTGCTTCCGCCCGAACCCGAGCCCCCGTAGACGAGGTCGACGCTGTTGTGCCCGAATACGCTGACGCGCGGCGCTTTGTCGGCGCCGCTCTCCTTCGTTTTGACGGGCAGAGTGTTCCCCTCGTTTTTGAGCAGGATGATGCCCTCTTCCGCGATGCGTTCGTTGAGGTCGTCGGCGGCTGCCAGCGTCTCCGCCTTCCCGCCGTAGTCGGAGACATATCGCTCGTACTGCGCGGGGTCGCCCGAGACCAGCACGCGCCGCTCCGAGCCTAACACGGAGCAAATCGTGTTGTAGAGGAACTGATCCTGCGTGAACACGATATTCGCGACATACAAAATGACCGTCAGAAAGGCGCAGAAAATGAATATCGCATAGTGAAACCGCATCTTTTTGTTCATGAAAAAAAGACCCCTTTTCAGAATGTTGCTTTGTTTATCATTTTATTAGAAAGGAAGATTTTTTCAAGGGGAATTGCAAAATCTGCTCATGAAATTACAAAACGGATAAATTTTTTACAAAAAATAAAAGCACCGCCGTTGGGACTTGCGGTGCGGGGTGCGGACACGGAATCGTGCTCCCATTCTAAAAAAATAATAAATTTTTTGCAGCGGCAAAAATCAAGCGGAACTTTATCTCGATGCAAATTGGACGAGGCGGTCGACGAATTCCTTCTTTTTCAGTCTGCTGACGGGCAGTTCGGCGGAGGGCAGGATGACCTTATTCCCCCGCACGGCGACGACCTGCGCGAGGTTGACGAGATAGCTCGTCGCGCACCGTGCGAAGTGGTCTGCGGGGAGCTTTTCCTCCGCGCTGTCGAGCTTGTCCCACGTCTCGATCTCCTCGTTCGCCAAATGATAGACGATCTTGTGCTTGACGCTCTCCACATAGAGGATGTCCGCGACGTTGACGAAGCGCGTGCAGTCCTTGTTGCGGATGCAGAGCTTCCCGAGGTCCCCCTGCCGTGCCGATTCGAGGGCGCGGGCGAGTTTCGTGCGGAATTTCTCGTACACGACGGGCTTTACGATGAAGTCGAGGGCGGCGACCTCGTAGCCGCTGATGGCGTACTGCGAGTGCTCGGTCACGAAGATGAGGCAGGTATAGCGGTCGATGGCGCGCAGACGGCGGGAGGTCTCGAGCCCGTCGATGTAGGGCATGTCGATGTCCATGAACACGATGCCGAAGCCCGCGCGCACGCTGTCGAGAAAGGCGAGCCCGTCCGCAAACAGGACGATCTCGAACTCCGCGCCCGTCTCACGGGCATACCGCCTGCAAAATTCCGCAAGCAACTCCGCATGGTCGTGCTTATCCTCTACGATGGCGATCTTCATAGTGCGCTTCCCTCCTGTTTGAGCTCGCGTTTGAGCTCGCTGACGTTGGTAAAAGTGATGGTGAGAATAAAGCGGTTCTCTTTGACCTCGACGTTGAGCTTTCCGCCGTACTTGGCGGCGATCATCTGCATACTCATGATTCCGAAGCCGTGGTAGGCGGTATCCTTTTTGGTCGTGACGGGGACGCCGTCCTCGATGCGGAGCTTCCCCGTAAACTTGTTCTCGACGCGGATGGTGACGACATCCCCGAAATCGTTGATTCTGAGCCAGATCTCGCGGTCGGACTGCGGCAGCTTTTCCACGGCGGTGACGGCGTTATCGAGCGCGTTTCCGAACAAACTGTACACATCCTCCTCCCCCATGAAGGAGATCGCCTTGCCGTCTGCGATGCAGGTGATCTCGATGCCGTTCTGCTCGCAGAAGAGCATTTTGTCCGTGAGGACGATGTCAAGCGTCTCGTTCCCCGTGTGGGCGACGGTCTGGTAGATGGCGATCGCCTGCTCCACCGTTTTGAGCTCCACGGGATCCACCGCGCTCCCGTGGCGGATGGCGCGGAGCTGGTGCTTTAAGTCGTGGCACTTCACATTGATGATGTTCATGTTCTCCTTGAGCCGCTTGAACTGCTGGCGCTCCTGCTGGAGGATGCGGTTGACGACGTCGTAGTCCTCGAGAATCTGCTTCTGGCGGAGCTTCTGGAACTGCATCTGCAATACGAGCAGACAGCTGATGAGGTTGTACACCTCTTCGAGAAAGACGGAGAGTTCGTCGGCGGACTCGTTATACACGGTGTACATGTTGAACACGATGTTGACGATGACGACGAGCGCGGAAATGACGACGAGGCTGGAACGGCCGAGCTGGAGATCGGGCTTCTTGGGAATCATGCTGATGAGCAGGAAATACGCCTCCGCATACACCATAATGTAGCATGCAAGGTAGATCACGACGTTGATGGCGATCTCCTCCACGGAGGGTGCGGCGACCTCCGCGCCCGTATAGCCGTTCCCCGCCCCCGAATTGAGGAGAAGGTTCGCGACCAATGTGTAGATGAGATAGGCAATGTGCTGGACGGTATAGGCGGCAAAACAGCAAAACAGGATGTTCCAGAGCGTGTCGCGGAAGCAGAACGCCATCGCCGCGACGGTCAGAAGGAAGAAGAGCAAGAACATGAAGGAGACGAAGAGCGGATGAAAGACAAAAGGGATGACCGTCCCGAAGAGCGTCACCACCCCGAAGAGCACGAAAAGGCTCCCCGCGAGCCGCAATGCAAAGTGTCTGCGGCGGCGCAGCTTCGTGGCGAACATGCCCTCGATGACAAGGAGCTCGACCATAAAGACGTATTTGTAGTAGAACAGCGAGCCCATGTTTCCCCCTCTTTCGTTTTTATTGTATACCCCGAAAATGGAAATGTCAAGACTTTTTTTTGTTTCTCCTGTGTGCCCAAATTCCCGCTTTCGTTCAAGGGATTCTTCGGCGCGCACGCAGCGGGCGCGCCCGTAAAATACACGCTCATGCCGAAATGCCATTTTTGTTTTTCTCTCCGCACGGACTTGATTTACCGTCGGTTTTATGGTATAGTTATGGCATATCTGCGCTTTTAAGGAGAATACAATGAT
>CANQOB010000041.1 GCA_947625385.1 uncultured Clostridia bacterium | reverse complement strand
CCTTCCAATAGACCAAATGGACATAATGCTTTTGGCGGTAAATAAGGCTAAAGCCCTATAAAAACGAGGCGATATTGACCTTATATACGATTTGAACCTCCTGCGGTTTGCCCGTAACGCTTTCTTTGCCGCCAATGATAAGTCGCTCGAACAGGTCAAGGCACAGTTCTCTCGTCAATTTGGGGGCGTGCAGGTACTTCTTTATCCGCCGTATGAACTCATCAACGTCGGTCACGGCTTGCTCGGCTTCTTCAAGTCCTTGCGTAAGATAGGTGACGCGCTCTTTGAGTTCTGTCCGCTCTGCAGTGTATTTGTCAATCAAGCGGATGCAAACACTCTCGGGGAGTTTGCCGGCGACTTTTTCCTCAAATGCGCTTTCTATGAGTTTGTCAAGCTCGGCGAGGCGCTTTTCGGCTTTTCGCAATTCTTTTTTCACATCGGCTTGGTTTTCACTTGCAAGCTTTGCCGTATGCTCCAAATACTTCCGTCTGAACTCTGCTTCATCGGCAACAATCCGTTGCGCCTTGTCTCTTACGTCATCGAGGACGATCTGTTCCAAAACGGGGACGGTAATAAAATGGCTGAAACAGGCAGAGGAACCGCAACGCGATCTCGTTCCGCAGTTGAAATTGAAGTACGGAATATCTTTCGGCATATTCCAACCGAGCCGCATTTTCGTGCCGCAGTCCGCACAAAACATCAGTCCGGACAGCGGGTGTGTGTAGCCGCGCTTTGTTGGTTTTCCGTTACTTACCGACGCTTCTACTTCTTTCACTTTATCCCATATCTCTTTTGTGATAATTGCTTCATGGGCGTTCTCGATGACGATCCATTCTTCTTCGGGGCGGCGTTGCCACTTATGGTTTTTGTAGGAGACGGTGGTCGTCTTATGCTGAACGAGATTGCCTATGTACCCTTGGTTGGAAAGCAGCGTCCGTATTACCGACGTATTCCATAAGTGCAGAGAATTGCGTACGGTGCTTACGCCTGTTTTGGATAGACGATAATCGTTGGGCGTTAAGATCTTCTCGCCGTTCAAAACATCGGCGATCTTACGAGGGGTTAAGCCGCTTGCTCGCATTTCAAAGATGCGTTTGACGATAGGCGCAACTTCTTCATTGATTTGCAGAGTCCGCTTCTTGTCCGTGCCGAGGATATAACCGTAGGGGGCATGGGACATTCCGTTCTTGCCCTTCTTGGCGTTCTGGATACGCACGGCACGGAGTTTCTTACTTGTCGCTGCCGCCCACCATTCGTTGAATACGTTTGTTATGGGCATCATATCCATCGCGGCGGTGTCCTTGTTCTCGGTGTCGATGTTGTCCGATAAGGCGATAAAACGGATGTTATAGAGCGGGAACACATAGTCGAGATATTGTCCTACCATAATGTAGTTTCTTCCGAAGCGGGACATATCCTTGACGAGGATCGTGTTGATGACGCCTTGCTTCGCGTCGTCCAGAAGTCGTTTCACGCCCGGACGCTCGAACGTCGTTCCCGAAATGCCGTCGTCTACATAGATGTCATAGAGCGTCCAACCTTGCTGTTCGATATACTCCGAAAGAATAGCTTTTTGGTTCTCGATAGACAGCGATTCGCCTTGCCGCTCGTCGTCTCGGCTGAGCCTTACATACATTCCTACGATATAATCTTTGCTGTTTTGCTTTGCTTGCATTTTTAATTTTCTCCTTTCTCCGCAAGGGAGCGTTTGAAAGCGTGTTCGCAGATTATTTTCTTGAAATCCTTCTTGCCGTTGAAGTAGCTACGGACGATATAGGTTTTCCCATTGATCGTTCGCTGCTTTGTGATGGACGGGGAGAAGATATAGTGGTTCTCCAACCCGTCAAATTCGTCTTTGAGCTCGTTGGTTTCCTGTTCGAGTTCGTCTTGTGTGACCTTCGCGAGTTCATTTATGACCTCTTGTAACATTGTTTCTATTAGGGAATACTCCCGCTATGCCTGCATAATACTAATAGATTTTTTCACCCCGATCGACGTAAAATTTTCCATAAAAATATTTTTAGGGCGGGATACAGTTATGGATAGTGTTTATGATATTTTTCAATCCGGACATCTTTTGGCTATACCATGTCCGAGGATAGATGTGTTGTTTCATATCAATACCCCATATATTCCGCATATCTTTGGCGCATTTTAACGAAGTATCCGAATACCGTGGATTGCGCCCTTGCGAGAATCCTGCCGATCTCGGGATAACTCAACCCCGACATGCGGCATTCAAGTGCGGTTTTCATTTCGTCCGCAAGGTTCAGGTGTTCTACGATATTGTCTGCTACGGTATAATCCTGCTCGGTTTCTTCCTGTATTTCGATTGTGGGTTCGCTCGTCGGCGTCAATGCTTCGAGGCTTATGTTGCGGTAACTGTCACGCGACTTTCTGCCGATAAGTTTCATCATCTTTTTAATGGCGGCAATCTGTACGGTGATTTTCTTGCCTTTCTTGGTATAGCCGATGACGTCGCTTATATGCTTCCCGTAATGTTCGCAGAGGAATACCGCTCCTTCCTGTACCAAATCATATCCGTCGCTGAATACATGGTCTGTTTCATCCTTATGCAGGATATCTACGAGCAGGTCGGTGCATATCCTCTGCATCCGTGTACCCATGTAGACTACAAGGTATCTCGTCTCCATGAACGCGATACATTCCGACATAGCGAGAACATTTTCCTTTGAGATTTCCTCGCGCATGATGCTGAAATCCAAAGCCCTGACTTTGCTCATTTTCTTTTCCTCCGTCTTTTGGTTTTTTCGCCTTTCGGCAACCCAAACCCAAAACGGAAAGACGGTGGCGGGCTTTCTCCTTTTTCAGTTGTTTTTCGCTTCGTCAAGGGCGAACGGCAGAGAGTGCAATTTACCCTTGACGGAGTGCGCCTTTCCGTTTACCACCAAACGCCGAAAGAAGAAAAAACTTGCTGTCATACAGGAAAAATGAGAAAATATTCCAAACATCTGTTTGCATTTTCTGTCGGGAAGTGCTACAATAAGCGCATGAGCAATCTTTTCTTCGATAAGTATGAGTGGGCGCAGGTAAATGAAGCAGATCTTCTCTATTGGGAAAATATGCGGCCGAACAGATACGGCTTTGTGTATGTGAAAAACCCGCATTATCTCGTTGACGGGGATGACAGGAAGTATTTGATACGGAAACCTTCTCCTGCCGAACGACGGGAGATCATCATCAATACCGTGATAGAGTGCAACGGCAGGACGTTCCTTATCCCCTTGCTTGCAGATTTATTGGGCGTATCGGGTAGGACGGTTCAGATTGTTTTAAGGCAGTTGGAGAAGGAAGGGCTTATTTCTGTTTCTTCAACGTATAACAAGCGCGGGTTGCAGCGCGGAAATGCGTACCGTTACATCGGGCCGCCGTGTCAAAAATACGGTTCTGGGCTTACGTTACGGGTGCTCTACAGCCAAAAGCATGACGCCGGATTTCGGAGTTGGGCGTGGCGGGAATACGAATTTCATCACGATAAGGTCTGGCACAATCTCTTGCCGTTTTGCAGAAAAAAGTTCGAGGCACGGATCGCCCGGCGAAAATACTTGGAAGAAAACGGTCTGCCGCTCGCCATACCCAAAGAGATCAAATTCTTGGTGTTGCGCTATTGTCATTGGAAGGGAACGGCAGACCAGTTGAGCAAGCAATTCTTGGACGCCTGTATGCACTCCCGGGACGGAACGAAGAAGCTCGCTCTCTTCCCTCTTGGAAGGACGGAGAAAATAAGGCTTTTCGGGCGCATGATTTCCGTGTATTTCGGCGGGGAGACGGACAATCCGCAGGTGACGCTCACGGATGAGACAGGGAAGCAAATGGAAGTGTTTGGTTGGTTCGATGAAAATGTCTATGAGGATTCGATAGATCTGGATGAAGATGTCGTTGAAGAGTTTGTGATAGTCGGAGATTTTACTACGAAATAGACAGTAGACAAAAAATCCCCATACCATGCCCGAGACATGGATATAAGAAAAGTGCGAGGAAAAAATTCTTCGCACTTTTTTCTGCATGCAAGGGTGAAAAAAACTATTAAGATGTGCAGGCCCTCCGCTCGTCTATGGCTGCAAAAATAATGGAAAAGGAGGTATGGGAAACTTCGGGCGGAGAGTCTGCAAAAAATATAGAAGGAGGAACTATGAGAAGAAAACAACAGAAAGACAGTATCGGGGAACTTGACGCGGACGGCATTGCGGCATGGTATCCGAATTGCAAGGTGCGCTATGACGGCGGTCACTATGTCGCGACGCCCCACACCACCAACCCCGTAAGGAGAAGAAAGCGTGTAGAGAAAACTATTACGGTCTCTGTACAGGACGGGAAGTTTGCATTGGAGCAACCATCTTCCGAGGCGGAAAAACTGCCTGTAAAGCCTAATCAGATGACGATAGAGGAAGCAATCGAAGCGCACGAAGAAAGCTCGCCTGAACGTTCAGACGAGCCCAAAAAGGTGATAAGGCGCATGACCCGCAAGCAGATATTTGACGAACTCTACGACAAGTATCTTCCCTTGAAACCAAAAGCACGAAAGCAAGCAATCTTAAATGATATGCGTCCGCTCTTTGAAACGGAAGATGCCTTGAAATACTTCGTAGAGGAAAACTGTGCGCGGCGGTGGAGAAACTTGGTCGTGCGCAGACAGCGGTTCGCAAGGAAGGCGTATAACCAGCACTTTCAATGGTTTGCTACTTTTACATACTCCGATGAGAAGCACACCGAGGAAAGTTTCAAAAAGCGGCTACTTGAAACGCTCCGCAGGTTGGCTACCCGCCGTCATTGGCTGTATATGGGCGTATGGGAACGAGGCAAAGAGACGGGACGGCTTCATTTCCATGCGCTGGTCAATATCCCCGACGGAGAGGAAGTAGGCACATTCGAGAAAGTCACCGATTACAACAAAAAGACGGGCAGACAAAAGACGATTACGCAGAATACCTTCTTTGCGGAGAAGTTCGGAAGAAATGAGTTCGACGACATCTCCTTTGCAAATCTTGTCTACGGCAAGGCGATTGCCTATATCATGAAATACATGGAGAAGAACAACACAAAGGCGGTCTATTCGCGGGGGCTGTACGAATACTTCCATACGGACATACAGGGTGAAGATGTTGCCGTGAAATTCTCGGAGACAAACGAAAACGACAACCGGCTCTTGCTGTTCGACAAATTCAACTGTTGGAGAGACGGGGAATATATCGGCGAAGTGTCACGGGAGACGATTGCGAAAATGCCGAAATCGTAGACATTGGGCGGTGATAAGGGAAAGGGAAAATCAAAGTTACGGCGGCGAGAATGTGCGGGCGCTTCGCCAAGCGGTTCAGCGGCGAAGCCCCGCCTCGCGCCGCTTGATGTCTTTCCTTTTTCCCGCTCTGTTTATGGGTTCGGTCTGCCCCCGCCCGTTCGCCTTGCTTTTCGCATTGTAGTTCGGTTCGTTCCATTCGATTTGGCGTGTGCCTGTCTCGCGCCGCGGAGCGGCGCGCTTGTTCAAGACAGGCACACACCTAAAAACCATTTGACGGTTTTTCGCCAAAAAGGTTCAAAAACAAAACAACAGTGTAATGTCGGCATATGGACGCTGTGAGAAAAAACAGTTTTGTGCCTATCGTTTCCAAAAAACCTTTCGACAACATATGGGCAAAACTCGTTTCCGCCATGGAGGAACGCACATTTTACAAACCGCAAACAAAACATGACAAACGGAAACTTTGCTTTGTTCGTCATGTTTTTACGGAAATTCAAGCCGCCCGCCAAACCGTTTATTGCTACTGTTTTTCATGAAGTCGTCAACCTCTTGAAGCGTTGTATTCCATCTGGTATAATGTCTTCGAAGTCAAAAAAACTCAAGGAGGTAAAATGATGAGGGCTTCGAAACTTGCGCTTGCGCTTTTGACGGGGGCGATTTTGACGGGTTGCGTGTGCGGATTTACCGCGTGCGGTCCCAAGGAACCGAAACCCGAGAGCGACGTAGTGCTCAACTTTGTGGCAGTCACCAAGACTGCGTGGGATGCGGATACGACTTTCGTATCCAAAGTCAACGAAAAGGACTACGATCTCACGTACAAACTCTCGCTCGATCTGAAAAAGGACAAGACCCTGAAACTTACGGGGACTTGCCAAAGCGGGAAAGAACACTCGTCGGGCGGCGGTCCCGGCGGACCCGGAGGCCCCGGAGGTCCCGGAGGCGGCGGATTCCCCGGTCCCCAAGCGGCGGCAGAACCTGCGGACGGGGCGGAAAAGGCTGAGGCGGAAGAAACGCCCTCAATCACCGATTGGACGCCGTACAACTTCACCTTGAGCGGCAGCTGGACCGAAGAAAAGGGCTGGGGCTACACTGTGACAATCGACGGAAAAGCGATCAAGGTCGACTACGATTTGACGCAGGGCCGCCACACGTTCTACTATTATGCCGCGCCTACGATCAACGGCACGAAGGCGGAGGACGTTCTCGTCCAGATGCAGGCGAAGGATTCCGATTACAGAAAGACGCTTGCGAGCGATTACGAAACCTATCACGTCAAGAACGCCACCTACGTCATGTACGGCTTCAGCGACAACGGCGGAAACTATTCGCGCATCAACATCTATCTGATGCCCGACGGTTCGATCGCGTCCTACACCGAGAGAGGCAGCACGCTCACGTTCGCCGGCAAGGGCAGCTGGGAAGAGGACAAACAGACTCACAAACTGACAATCACTTCGGGCACCAATAAATACGAGACGACGGACTACTGCGAAGGCGTCGGCTACCGCGTTCCGGGGGTCGCGCTCAGCGGCGGGTTTGGTCCCTCCGCCTCCATTACGGGATTTGTTTCAACTTCGGCGACCAAGATGAGCAAAGAGCTCACCGATAAGGATTTCGAGGGCGAGACGAAATTCACTCTTGAAGGCAAAGATGCTCAGACGCAGGCGAATTTCACCTTGGAATTCACCGAAAAACACTGGGCGATCGTGAAGGACAGCACGGGCAAGCGTTTGGGCGCGTACAAGTACACGGTTGAAAGCGGCGTCTATACCATCGCAGTCGGCGAAAAGCAAGCCGTGTCCACCGGTTCGGGAACGATCAGCATCACGTTGGAAATCTCGGTGACGACGCAACAAGGTCCCTTCTCCTCGACGGTGAACTACAATATAACGTTTACGGGAACGGCAGTAGCGTAAGGAGAGAGCGACATGGACGCGAACGAAAAATTGCAACGCATGAAAAAGATCGCAAAAATCGCGAAGATCGTGTCCCTCATCCTTTCGGTCATTGCGATTTTGGTGATTTTGCTGTTCTTGCTGATGCCCGCGACGGAGCTCACGGTGGCGGGATCGAACAGCAAATATAAAGACGGTTACATCTACTACGGCTGGCAGATGACCTTCCTCGGTTGCGGCTATCCGCCCATCGCGATCCTGCATCTGTTCACCGAAAATGTTGCGGGCGATTACGTCCCCACGGCGTACGATTTCGGATTCAATGCGGCGAGCTTCATGGGAATTCTTATCCCCATCCTTACCATCGTCGCGTGCTTGATTGCGGGCAGTAAGCTGAAGAACCGCGGCAAGGCGGTCTGCGAGTTCATTGCGGCGGGGAGTCTGCTTTTGGGCGGGATCCTCCTCGCGTGCTGCGCAGCAACGTCGGTCGGCGTCGCGACCAATCTCGGTACGGGCGTCGGATTTAAGACGCAATACCTTTTGCCCGCCATCGAGAGCGGTAGCTATGTCACCTGCGCATTCCCGTATGTGACGCTTGCGATCTGCATTCTCGTGGCGCTCTTCAAGTGCGCACGCGGTGCATTCCTCATCTATCAGCGCAATTTTGCGCGCAAAGCCAAAGCGGCGGAAGCCAAAAAATAAAAAAGGAGAAACAGTATGAATAAGGCACAGAAAAAACTCATCACCATCATCACCGCGGTAGCGGGCATATTGCTAGCGCTGATGCTCGTCGTGACCTGCGTCATGTATTCCATGAAGGCCTATATGGACCAATTCCTCGGAACGGGCGAGATGGTCATCACCGATACGGGCGAAGGACTCGACGGCAACTACATCAATTACACCACCAAGACACAGGAAGAGGCGCGTCTCAACGCTGCCGACCTCACGCGGCAGACTGCCGAGGAGGGCACGGTCCTTTTGAAAAACGAAGACGGCGCCCTTCCTTTCACGAAAAAAGGGAAAGAGATGAAAATCACCATCCTTGGCTATTACAGCTGGCACAACAACATGTCGGGCGGCGAGGATCCCGCTACTACGCCGAATGCGGTCTCGCTTGCCAATGGCATGATCGAAAAGTTCTCCACCAACGAAGCGGTAAATGGGCTTTATACCGCACAAGGCGTGAACGGAGATTTTGCCGATCCCGCTACCTCGCTCAAAAGCGCGGAAAACACGTTTACCGAATACGACACGGCGGTCGTCACACTGAAGAGGAATTCGGGCGAAGGCAATGATCAAACGAAGGTAATCGCTTCGGGTGCGGAAGGCGGACGCACGGGGCTTACCGCCAACAATGCGGAACTCAAATTGCTCGACTACGCATGCAAGAAGTTCAATACGGTCATCGTCGTCATCAACTCGGCGAATACGATGGAGCTCGGCTTCCTTGAAGACAGATATTATACAAACGGGAAATATAAAGATCCCTATACGCAAACGGAGTATGATTTCAGCAAAATCAAGGCCGCGCTTTGGGCAGGTTGCTGCGGTTCGCAGGGCGGCACCGCTCTTGCCAATCTGCTCAACGGGGACGTGAACCCCTCCGGGCACACCCCCGATATTTATGTGAGCGACCTCACGAAGGAACCCACCTATCAAAACTTCGGTTCGTACAAATACACCAACAGCGCTTCGCTCGGCTCCTACGGCGACAGCACCTATTTCGTCGAATATGAAGAGAACATCTATATCGGTTACCGCTATCACGAAACGGCGGCGTTCGAGGCGGCGCGGGGTAAGTATGACGGGTACGATTACAATAAGGCGGTCGTGTATCCCTTCGGATACGGGCTCTCCTATACGACCTTTACGCAGGAATTTGCCGAAACGCCCGCATACGACGACGCAACGCAGACGTATACCTTCAAAGTGAAGGTCACGAATACGGGTTCCGTTGCGGGCAAGGGCGTCGCGCAGGTGTATGTGAGCTTGCCTTGGCAGGAAGGACAGGTCGAAAAGTCCCATGTCCAACTCGTCGGCTTCGGCAAGACCGCCGTGCTTCAGCCCAACGCTTCAGAAACTTTGGAGATCAAGGCTTCGCGCGATTACTTCACCTCATATGACTACGTCACCGAGAAGGCGTATATTCTCGACGCAGGTGAGTACAAGTTCTATGTCGCCAACGATAAGGACGGTAGCCACAGCTGGGCGACCGTTGACCAAGAAGAAGCCGATACGCAGGCAAAACACCTTTGGAAGCAGACCGTCGGCAAAAAGATTGTGTTCAGCGACGCCAAGGACGGCAAGCGCAGCACCGACCTCGTGACGGCGACCAACGTGATGGACGACGAACTCAATTATAAATTCAAGGCATACGGCGACGGCACCACGGGCGACGGCTTCATCCACAACTTCACCCGCAAGGATTTCAAGGCTTCCTTCCCTACCGCTCCCACGGGTCAGGACTATGTCGTCACGGACGAGAGGGCGAAAAAGCAGATTGCGAAATACAACGTTTGGGCGGATTCCGAACAAAACGGCAAAGACATCAACGGCAACCCCATCACCGAGATGCCGGATGTGAATACCGACAGAACGAAGTACAGTCTCGCGGACATGCGCGGCGTACCTTTCGACGATGAAAAGTGGGACGACTACATCGATCAGTTCACCGTGGATTCGATGGTCGCCATGTTCTCCAACGGTGGTTGGAACGAGCTTGCCGACGAGGAAAACGGCGTACCTCTCAGCTTCGACTGCGACAGCCCTTACGGCTATTATGCCTTCTCCATCGGCGTCGACAGCTCCAAAGTCAACCGTTGGTATTGCGGCGCCCCGATGCTTGCGGCGACGTTCAACACCGAGCTCGCCAAGAAGGTCGGCGACGCGTTCGGCGAAGAGGCGATCCACATCCAACTGAACAGCGGCGACAGGATCACGGGACTCTACGGCTTCGGCATGAACCAGCACCGTTCCGCATTCGGCGGGCGCAACTACGAGTACTATTCCGAGGATCCCATCCTCTGCGGGAAGATGGGGATGTCCGAGGCGGAGGGTGCTTCCGAAAAGGGTCTTATCGTGTTCATGAAGCACTATGTGCTCAACGATCAGGAAGAGAACAGACAGGCGAACGGATATTGCTCCTGGGTCAACGAGCAGGCGTTCCGTGAAGTCTATACCCGCGCATGGGAAATCTACATGAAGGAAGCCAAGATGAACGTCAACTACTACGGCGTCAACGACGAAGGCGAGTATGAAATGACTTCGACGACGTTGTCCGCGGCGACGGGCATCATGACCTGCTACAACCGTATCGGCGCAACCTACGGCGGTGCATCCGTGAGCATCAACAACATTTTGAGAAGAGAATTCGGCTTCACGGGAACGGTCGTGACCGACGCGGGCGGCGAACCCAACACCTACATGACCACCGACTTCGCTTTGAGAAGAGGGCAGAACCTCACTCTCACGAACAACGGTACGAACTCTCTCTATGACACCGAAAGCGCAACGGCGATCTATTGGCTGAAACAGTCCACGAGGCACCTCCTCTACAACAAGGCGAACTCCAACTGCCTTGTCGGGATCGCTCCCGGTTCCGCATTCTACTATACGATGTCCCCTTGGGAGATCGGCGTGATCGTTGCTTGGGTCATCATCGGCATCCTTGCAGTTGCGGCAGTCGCAGTCGACGTTCTGATCGCAAAGAACGTGATCAAAGTAAAAGAGGGCGCGGCAAAGGAGAAAAAACATAACGAGGATGATGAATATTAAACTTCATCGATCTTCTTCCTCCTCCAAAGGGGCGCATCCATTTAGGGTGCGCCCCTCTTGCTGTTTGCAATGCAGAAAATTCCGTTCGTCATTTTGGTATTGCTTTTTGTCAATTATTATGATATAATTAATATATGTTGGAAAGGATCGCTTGGTATTTCGACCATATCTTCGATATTCCGTTTGCCCTGCAACTCGTCTGTTATTCCGTCGTTACGGTCTTGCTGCTCGGTGTTAAAGGGGGGGATGAAGGGGAAAAGTTCAAACCGCTGGCATTCGCATTGGAAACGGTTGCGCTGGCGGCAGTTTTTCTTGCTGTCGATCTAATTGTCGCAATGTGTCCGCCCGGTGTACTCTATGTCGACTCTTCCTTCAAGTATTTCGGCGGTATCGTGCTGTTTGCGCTCATCCGCGGAAAACACACGTTCCGCAATCGGTTGGTCATGGGCTCCACAGCGTTTGCACTCTGCGTTTTGACTGGTGCGCTGGGGACGCTGGGCGGACAAGCGATCGAAATGCTCGCCCCCGGCTTTGATATTGCAATCTCCAAAGTGATTTCCTATCTTCTCGCCGTCGCTTGCGCCGTATTGCTCTATATGTATCCCATTTTCAAATTCGAGATCGGTTGGAGCGACTGCACACTGCTCGCAATCTGCAACCTTCTGTCTGCGGGCGCGTTTGTACTCTATGAATTTATGCGCCGCTTCAATGAAGAGTTTATGCAAGCGAGTTATACCCATTTGCCCTTCGCCGCCATCATTATCATCATTCTGTTCGTCATCGGCATCATGACTTACTTCATGACCTACGGGATATGCAGAGAGAAAACTCATGCGCTCACCTTGGAGATCGAGCGCGAAAAAAAGCAGTCGCTCAAGGAGCTCGTCGCGCTCTCAGAGGCAAAACTCGCCGAGCTACGCGAAGTCCGTCATGATGTCAACAACCAATACGCCTATATGCAGGCAATGCTTGAAGAGGGGAAATACGAACAGCTCAAAGCGTATTTCAGCGAATTGATCGGAACGTTCGCCACGCCCCTTTTTGAACAAATAGACAGCGGGAATGCGGATATTGATTCCGTCCTCAATCTCGAACTTGCCAAGATGCGCACGAAAAATATCAAAGCGGATATCCGCGTATCCGTGCCGCCCGTCTTGCCGATTAAACGGTCGGGCGTTCTCTCCCTGTTCGCCAACGTCATTGATAACGCAATCGACGCCTGCGAACGAGAAAAACCGGAGAACCCTTTCGTGAGCGTGGTCGTCGGAATGCGCGAAGAAGAGCTCTTATTCGTCGTATCCAATCCAACAAAATTAACGCAAGAAGAGCTGGACGCAGGGCTTTTAACGAGCAAAAAAGACAATAAGCGGCACGGATACGGCATGAAGATTATCCGCAAGATCGTAAAACAGCACAACGGATTTTACCGCTACTCCATCAAGGACGGGCTGTTTGTCTCGGAATGCCTAATCAGTCTACCGGGCGCAAACAAACAAAAGGAGAACGAAATCAGATGAAGACGCCGAAAATCGCAATTTGCGACGATGAAGCCAACGCGCTCGATATTATAGACGGTTCGGTCAGGAAAGTCTTTTCTTCCTACCATATCGACATCGCTCCCGACCGTTTCAAAAGTGCGGAAGAACTCTTGAAGGCGATGCGGGACAGTCGGTACGACCTCGTATTTCTTGATATCAATATGCCAAAAATGGACGGAATCGCGCTCGGTAAGCGCATTTCGGCAATGGAAGACAAACCGCTCATCATCTTTATATCAAGCAATTCCAACCGCGTGTTCGAAACGTTTTCGATCCGACCGTTCGGCTTCGTGCGGAAACAGGACTTCTTTTCGGATATCAGCGGCGCGATCGGAAGATATGTGGCGGAAATGCAAAAGACGGAGGAGCCGGACTTACAATTCGAATTGAAACAGCGCGGCAGTTATCTCTCCGTGAATGCGACGGCGCTGAAATACATCGAATGTTTCAAAAATATGCAGATCTTACATATCGCAGACGGCGAAAATAAAACGGTATATTCGCGAATGTCCGTGTTCGAGAACATTCTCGCAACCCATGACTTCATACGGGTCCATAAGGGATATATCGTGAGTTGTAGGTATATCCGCCGCTTTGAGCGGTGCAGCGTCATTCTGAAAACGGGAGAGGAACTCCCCGTCGGCAGGTCTAAGCATGATGCCGCTCTTGCCGCATATCTCGAATACATCCGAAAAAACGGGATTACCATCATCGGATAATAGCGCGCCGGAAGCCAAAATCCCGAAGAGATTCCATCTGCGTCATAGAAAAAGCCGATAGTGATTTATTCTCACCTTCGGCTTTTCTTTATTGTGTCCATTTGAACGCTCAAACCCCTCAAGCATACTCTCCAAGATGATGCTTTCCGCGCCTTCGCCGAGAACTTCTCGCGCCGAGATGACTTTTACGCC
>CANQOB010000040.1 GCA_947625385.1 uncultured Clostridia bacterium | reverse complement strand
ATTCACGAAATTTGTCTTGACGACAAATTTCCGTGAGCGAACTTCGCCCATACATTCCCTTCTTCATTGAATTTTGGGTTCTGCAGAGGAAACTCTGCGGAACCCCCCGATAGGGGAATGCCAATAAAGAATCCTGCGCGGCGCAAAGTTCCTTTGCGCCGCGCTCCCTTTTTCTCAAAATAAAGGAAAAAGCAAAAATCACACTTTTTGCTTTTTGCGTGGGCGGCAGGGACCGCCGCACGCCCCCTCGCGGGTGCCACCGCTCATGTCGCGCCGCCGCCCACAGTGCACCGCACTGTTGAGCGAGAACTGCGGCGCTCCACCCCATTTGCGCACCACGGTACGCACACTGACGGATGAAACGCATAATCGGAATCAAGCCAATTAAGGCATACACGCCTATTCGCTCGCGCGTATTTATTTTGCAAAGCAAAAGAAATCGTTCGAAAAGTCGCCTGTTATAATCTCCGCTTATAGGGGGAATCAAAAATACTTTTTCTTTGAGAGCCCCGCAAACATTTGACTTGCAACCCGGAAAATCATATAATAAAACAAAAGAACAAAGTCCACGAAGGAGAGCACAGAATGAACGTCACCGAGCTGTTCGGCTGCAATGTTTTCAACGATGAAGTCATGAAGAATTCCCTGCCCAAGGAGGTCTACAAATCCCTGCGCAGGACCATCGAGGAGGGGGCTCCGCTCGACCCCGGCATTGCGAGCGCGGTCGCCAACGCCATGAAGGATTGGGCGGTCTCCAAGGGCGCGACGCATTACACGCACTGGTTCCAGCCCCTCACCAATCTCACCGCGGAAAAACATGACTGCTTCATCGAGCCGGACGGCGACAGAGCCATTCTCCGCCTCACGGGCAGGAGCCTCATCGTCGGCGAGCCCGACGCATCCTCCTTCCCCTCGGGCGGCACCCGTGCGACGAGCGCGGCGCGCGGCTACACCGCGTGGGACCCCACTTCCCCCGCCTTTGTCAAGGAGGGGACCCTCTACATCCCCACGATCTTTGTCTCCTACACGGGCGAGACGCTCGACAAAAAGGCGCCTCTGCTCAAATCCATGACCGCGCTCGACACGCAGGCAAAGCGTCTTTTGAAGCTCTTCGGCATCGAAGCCCGCCGCGTCGCGACGACGGTGGGACCCGAACAGGAGTACTTCCTCATCGACGAGGACGTGTACGAACAGCGCAAGGACCTCGTCCTCACGGGCAGAACGCTCTTCGGTGCGCCGCCCGCCCGCGGACAGGAGCTCGAGGACCATTACTTCGGCGTCCTCAAAGGGCGGGTCGCCGAATTCATGCGCGACCTTGACGAGACGCTCTGGTCGTACGGCATCTTCTCCAAGACCAAGCACAACGAGGTCGCACCCGCCCAGCACGAGCTGGCGCCCGTCTTTACGACGACGAACATCGCGGTCGATTCCAACCAGCTCACGATGGAGCTCATGAAGAAGATCGCAAAGAAGCATCACCTCGTCTGCCTGCTCCATGAGAAGCCCTTCGAGGGCATCAACGGCTCGGGCAAGCACAACAACTGGTCTCTCTCCACGGACACGGGGCTCAATCTGCTCGACCCCGGCGAAAATCCCGAGACGAACGCCCGCTTCATGCTCATCCTCGCCTGCGTCATCGCCGCGGTGGATGACTATCAGGGCATCCTGCGTGCGTGCGTCGCTTCCGCGGGGAACGACCACCGCCTCGGCGCGAACGAAGCGCCCCCCGCCATCATCTCCGTCTATCTCGGCGACCAGCTCGGCGCCATCGTGGACAGCATCATCATGGGCAGGACGTATGTGCCCAAAAAGGCGGTCCCCGGCTCCATCGGCGTACCCTCCTCGCCGATCTTCCCCATCGACACGACGGACAGAAACCGCACGTCGCCGTTTGCATTCACGGGCAATAAGTTCGAGTTCCGCATGCTCGGTTCGCAGGCGTCCGTCGCCGACCCCAACATCGTCCTCAACACGATCGCCGCGCAGGCGTTTTCGGACGCCGTGGACGCGCTCGAAGGCGCAAAGGACTTCCCCGCGGCGTGCAAGAAATATACCGAACAGCTCCTGAAGAGCCACGCGCGCATCATCTTCAACTACAACGGCTACGGTCCCGATTGGGAGCCCGAGGCGGAGAGAAGGGGACTTCTCAACAACAAGACGACGGCGGACGCCGTGCCCGAATTTTTCAAGCCCGAGAACGTCGGCGTGTTCGTCCGTCAGGGCGTCTATACCGAAAAAGAGGTATTCGCCCGCGCGAACATCGCTCTCGAAAATTATACGAAGAGCATCCGCATCGAGGCGCTCACGATGATCGAGATGGCGCGCCGCGACATCTGGCCCGCCGTCAACGGCTATGTCGCCGAGCTCTGCTCCGTCATCTCCGCAAAGCGTGCCGTCAGCGAAAAATTGACCTCATCCGCGGACATGGTACTCGCCGAAACGCTCACAACGCTCAACGACAGCTTCCTCACCGCCGTGGAAAAATTGGAGAAGGACCTCAGCGAGGTCCCCGCGGGCGAAGTTCCCGCCTCCCTCGCGATGGCGCACACCGTCGTCCCCGACATGGGCGAAGTGCGGCGGATAGCCGACGAGATGGAGAAACTCACCTCCTCCGACTATTGGCCGTTCCCGACCTATTACGAGCTATTGTACAGTGTAAAATAAAACCTCCAATCATGGCAAAGGTCCGCGGCGAAAGCTGCGGACTTTTGTTTGGGCGCGGAAAGTCGCTTGACAAATCCCGCAAAATCATGTATCATGAGACGGAAAACAAAAGAGGGGTAGAGATATGAACATCAAAGTCAAACGGTTGCACGAAGCCGCGCGCCTTCCGCGCTACGGCTCGGAATATGCCGCGGGCGCCGACCTGTACGCCGCCGAAGGGGCGGAGATTCCCGCCGGGGAGACCCGTTTCTTGCACACGGGAATCGCCGTGGAGCTCCCCGCCGGTACGGTGGGACTCGTGTATGCGCGCAGCGGGCTCGCCTGCAAGCAGGACCTCGCCCCCGCCAACAAGGTGGGCGTGATCGACTGCGACTACCGCGGGGAGATCGTCGTCGCCCTGCACAACCACGGCAAGTCGCCGCGCACGGTCGCGGCGGGGGACCGCATCGCACAGCTCGTCGTCGCACCCTACTATGTCTGCGAGTACGAGGAGGCGGAGACGCTCTCCGATACGGTGCGCGGCGCGGGCGGATTCGGCTCTACGGGGCAGGCATGACCTGCGGATACGGAGAATAGCGTATGCGGATGCGGAAAAAACGCAATTTGGAGCCGCGCATGCAGCGGTGCGCCCCGCTCCTGTTGGCGCGCGGGAAACCCTGCAAAAACTTGAAGGAGGCGGCGGAGACTTACCGCGCCCTGCTCGATTTTCGGGAAGTGTTCGGAAATGACGCCCCCGTCGAGCTCGAAGTGGGCTGCGGGAACGGCGGATTCCTCCTTGAAAAGGCGCAGCGGGAGCACGGCGTCAACTTTCTCGCCGTCGAGCTGTGCACCAACGTCATTCTGACGGCGATGGAGCGCATGCAGGCGGCGGGACTCGGGAACGTGCGCTTCCTCAACATCCCCGCCGAGATTCTCGCCTGCTATATCCCGCCGCACAGCGTGCGGAAGATCTATCTCAATTTCTCCACGCCGCTGCCCGAGCGGAGCCGCGAAAAGCAGAGGCTCACCTCGCCGCGCTTCCTCTCCATTTACAGGGAGCTGCTCGAAGCGGGCGGCAGCATCGAACAAAAGACGGACAGCGAGCCCTTCTTCGACTATTCTCTGGAACAGTTCGCCCAAAACGGGTTCGAGGTCAGGGAGGTCTCGCGCGACCTTCACCGCAGCGAATGGGCGGGGGAGAACATCGTCACCGAGTACGAAGCGAAGTTTGCGGCGCAGGGACTTCCCATCTTCCGCGCCGTTGCCGTCCTCAAATGACCGGGCGCCGCCCCGCGAACCTTCGCGGGGCGGCGCTTTTCAAAGCAAACTTGAAAAAGTCCGAAAATTTTGCGTTTTTGCGGTTGATATTTCCTCGGGAACGTGCTATAATACTTTTGCGACGCCAATAGAATAGAAGTATTCTTAAATTCAAAATATTAGAGTAGAGTTATTTGAATACTAGGTGGAAACACCAGTTCCGCCCTAACTCTACTCAAAATTTAGGTTTTTTTGGCGTCGCAACCGAAAGGAACGGTGTTCTACGGGTGCCGTTCCCACAAAGGAGCGGCACTTTTTATGTTGACGGCAAAAACATGTTCTTGTTTCGGGCATTTGGAAGTCGAGATCACGGACGGATTGAGGAACAGAACGGAAAAAGCGGTCGAAGAGGCGGTCAAAGACGGCGTAAGGGTGTTCCTGTTCGGCGGCAGGAGCGATTTCGACGACCTCGTGTATGAGATCGTGACGCAGATCAAAGAGCGGGAGGGGAGGTCGGATATCCAAAGGATATTCTGCTTTCCGCTCGACTCCCAGCTCCGCAAACCCCCGCGTTGGTATCAACAAAAGGAATATGAGGATCGCATCTGCCCCGTAAAACGCATCGATTGGTGGTACACCGCCATCTATTACAGGAATTGCGCCATGATCGACGAGAGCGATCTCGTGTTGTTCTATGCGGAAGCGAGGGAGAACAGCGGAGCCTACAAAGCGTATCAATATGCCGTGAGGGCGCACAAAAAGTTGCTCAATTTCGCAGAAAAAACGTAAAAAACCCTCGGCATCGAGGCACACCGTGATAAGAACCTTATTTTTATCCGTGAGCAACTTGTACAATGGAGGAAGTGTTTCCGATGAGTTTCATCCGAATACGACGAGTCCGTACGAGTTTCAGCCACGACCTATCACCATGGTGGAGACCTTGTGTATAGCGCAACAGCTTAGCCGTTGCGCTATTTTGTTTCTCCGAAGAGCGTTTTGACCATCTGGGAGACGTACGTCACGGGCACGAGTTCGATCTTTCCCTTGAATTTTTCGCACGCCTTCATGTTCTTTGCGGGCAGAATGACGCGGCGGAAGCCCATTTTCAGGCATTCGTTCACGCGTTTGTCCGCAAAACTCACGCCGCGCACCTCGCCCGTCAGTCCCACTTCGCCGAATACCGCCGTGTATTTTTCGACGGGAATCATCTTTTCCGCGGAGGCGAGCGCGGCGCACACGGCGAGGTCGGCGCTCGGCTCGTTCAAACGGATGCCGCCCATCGCGTTGAGATAGACGTCCTGCATGCCGAGGGGGATGCCGCACCGCTTTTCGAGCACGGCGATGAGCACGATGAGGCGGTTGAGGTCTACGCCGAGGGACATCCTCCGCGGGAGCCCGTAAGCCGTTTTCGCCATGAGCGTCTGAATCTCCACCATCATGCAGCGGTTGCCCGTCTCGCTGGGCGTGACGACCGCGCCCGCCGCAATGCCGCGGCTGTCCGAGAGGAAGAGAGAGGAGTAGTCGGAGACACCGAAGATGCCCTCGCCCGTCATTTCGAATACGCCTACCTCCTGTACGGAGCCGAAGCGGTTTTTGACCGCGCGCAAGATCTTGAAGTTCTCCGTGCGCTCGCCCTCGAAGTAGAGCACGGCGTCCATGATGTGTTCGAGCACTTTGGGACCCGCCAGCGTGCCCTCCTTCGTGACGTGCCCCACGATAAAGAAGGTGATGCCGCGGCTCTTGGCGATGCGCATGAGCTTGGATGCGCATTCGCGCACCTGTCCCACGCTGCCCGCCGAAGAAGTGAGCGTATCCGTGTACACCGCCTGGATACTGTCTACGATCACGTATTCCGCGGAGAAAAACGCCTCCTCCGCGGCTTCGAGGTTGGTCTCGTTGAGAAGGAGCAGACTGTCCGAATTGAGCCCTAACCGCTCGCAGCGCAGTTTGACTTGCGAACAGCTCTCCTCCGCGGAGAGATAGAGGACCTTATGCTCCTTGGCGAGGTGCGCCGCGACCTGCGTGAGGAGGGTGGACTTCCCCACCCCGGGGTCGCCCCCGACGAGCACGAGCGACCCGCGCACGATGCCGCCCCCGAGCACGATATCGAGCTCGGAGATCCCCGAGGAGACGCGCTCGTACGTCTCGAACTTCACCTGCGAGAGGGGAACGGCGCGCGAAGGGGAGACCGCAGACATGGGTGCGCCCTTTTTGCTCTGCGGCGGGGCGATGACCTCTTCCGCCAACGAGTTGAATTTGCCGCATGCGGGACATTTCCCGAGCCATTTGGGGCTCGTATATCCGCATTCGTTGCACACAAATTGGGTTCGGTTCATACTTCCTCCTTCGGATTCAAAGTTCTCGCCGGAAGGTCTGCCTGCAACAAAACGAGGGCGCAGGCGGTGATGCCCCGCCCCTCGCCGACATATCCCAGCTTTTCGTTGGTGCCCGCCGCCACGGCGACGCAGCCGCAGTCGAGAGCCGTCCGCAGATTTTCCCGCATATCCTCGATGAAAGGGGAGAGACGGGGGCGCTCCGCAAGAACGGAAATACAGGCATTTTTCACAACATAGCCCGCTCTTTTCACCTCGTCCATGACTTCGGAGAGCAACTTCATGCTGTCCGCGCCCTCATAGGTCGGGTCGTCTGCGGGGAAATGAAAGCCGATGTCCCGCCCGCCGATCGCGGAGAGCAGGGCGTCCATGAGCGCGTGGACGGCAACGTCCCCGTCGCTGTGCGCGAGAAGGGGTGCGTGCGAGGGAATGCGGACGCCGCACAATGCGATCTCCGCACCTTTCGAAGGCGCGCCGAATGCGTGCGTATCCGTGCCGAATCCGACCCGCTCCGCAGGCAGAAAATCTTCGGGATAGGTGAGCTTGCGGTTGGCGCGGTCTCCGGGGAAAAAGTGCGGCACGGCGACGTAGGCAAGATAGATCCCGCTGTCGTCGGTAAATTCGTTCTGCCGCTTGTCCTCCAATGCCGACCGATAGGCGAGGAGCAGTTTCGCCGTGGAAAAGCCCTGCGGCGTTTGCAGCATGTAAACGTCCTTGCGCGGCAGCTGCGCGAGCTTGTGCGGCAGATGCCCGAAGAGGATATTCCCTTCCGCCATAGCGACGGTATCCGTCGCGGGGAGGGCGCAGACCGCGCTCCCGCACTCGCGGACGCACCGGATGCAGTCGCGGATGATCTCGGGCGTGACAAAGGGTCGCGCCGCGTCGTGGACGAGCACGATGTCTCCCCGTGCTTCTTCGAGGGCGGAGAGCACCGAATGAAAGCGGGTCTCCCCGCCGCGGACGGCGCGCGCGTTCGGGAAGGGGGAGAGCAGGGGAAGGATTCGGGACTCATCCTCCGCGCGGCATGCCACGAGAATCTCGTCCGCAAACGGCGCGAACGCGGAGAGCGAATAGCAGAGAACGGGCATTCCGTTCAGTTCGTAAAAGATCTTGTTGTAGGGCAGACCTGCCCGCTCGCCGCTTCCCGCGGCGCAGATGATCGCACTTACCATCCTCAGCCGATGACCTCATAGAGGCTTGCCGCCTCGTCCTTTTTCACCGTCTCTTTGAGCTCTTTCACACGGAATTTGAACGAGCCGGCAGTAAAGAAGATCTCCACCTCGTCGCCCGCTTTGAGGCGGAAGGAAGGTTTGACTTCCTTTCCGTTCACGCAGATCTTCCCCGCGAGGGCGGCGTCATGCGCCACGGTGCGGCGCTTTAAGATGCGGCTGACCTTCAAAAATTTGTCGATTCTCATATTTTTTTGCCGAATTTCAAAAAAATTTTTTTCAGACCCCAAAACCGATTGACATCCGCGGCGCGAAACGGTATAATTCCATACTGTATCATTATGTTTAGAATGAGGTTTTGTGCCGTTTTTACGGATTTCCCGGCTGCATTTCGGGGACTGTTTTCCCCATTATACAGCAAAACCGTGCGCTTGTAAAGCGGGGGACGGAAAATTTTATTCGGACATTTCGATTTTTATCGATGAAAAGATATACTCGGTAAATCGCCAAATGATAACAACGTGACAAGGAGTTATTTGACGGATGAACTTACCAATCTACAAGTACGGCAAGATCGAGCGAAGAAAATTCGGCTCCATCAACGAAGTGATCGACATCCCCAACCTCGTCGAGATTCAAAAGGAGAGTTACGACGCGTTCATCACCGAGGGGATCTCCGAGATCTTCGAGGACTATTCGCCGATCACCGACTTCTCCGACCACTTCGAACTCTATTTCCTCGAACACAGCTTCGGGAAGAGCTCCAAGTACGACGAGAAGGAATGCCGCAACCGCGACGCGACGTATGCGCTTCCCCTGCGGGTGAAGGTGCGCCTCGTCAACAAGGTGAAGGACGAGATTCTGGAACAGGATGTCTTTATGGGCGATTTCCCGCTCATGACGGAGAACGGTTCCTTCATCATCAACGGTGCGGAGCGCGTCATCGTCTCCCAGCTCGTGCGCTCTCCCGGCGTGAACAACGTCGCCGAGACGGACAAGACGGGCAAACAGATCTATGAGACGACGGTCATTCCCGGCCGCGGCGCATGGCTGGAATTCAAGCAGGACCAACAGGGCATCCTTTGGGTGAGCGTCGACCGCCGCAGAAAGCTGACGGCGACCGTGCTTCTCCGCGCCCTCGGTTACGGCTCGGACAGCGCCCTCGAAGATCTCTTCGGCGGAGACAAGATGATCGCCGCCACGATCGCGAAGGACGAGAAGGACACCCCGCCCATCCGCTCGGAATCCGACGGCCTCATCGCGCTGTACAGGCGTCTGCGCCCCGGCGAAGTTCCCACCGAAGAATCCGTAAGACAGCATCTCAACAACCTCTTCTTCGACCCGCGCCGCTACGACGTCGCCAAGGTCGGCAGGTACAAGTTCAACAAGAAGCTCAACCTCGCTTACCGTCTGCCCGGTTGCAGGGTCGCGGACGACATCATCCATCCCGAGACGGGAGAAGTGCTCGCGGAAAAGGGCACGGTCGTCACCGAAGCGCAGGCGAGAGCCATCCAGAACGCGGGCATTTCCCAGATCTATGTGTTCGTCAACGACCCCGAGCAGGGGGAGATCCGCCACAAGATCATCTCCAACGGCATCGTCGATTTCGACGCGCTGTCCTCCAAGAACCCCAAGGCGTTCGGACTTCTGCGCACCGTCTACTATCCCAACTTCGTATTCTCCAAGGAGATCGCCGCCGCTTGCGAGACGATGACCGAGGAGGAGGTCGCCAACGCTTACCGCGACAGAATCAACGCCATCTATTATATCCGCGAGACGCCGCCCGAAGCGGACGAAAAGCAGGAGGAGAAGAAGAACCGCGAAAAGCGCCGCCTTACCCGCCTCAACTTCGTCGCTGCGTGCAAACTGTTCCACGAGCTCCTTGCCCGTGAGGACGCGGCTCCCGGTGCGCCCGTCGACCTCGATGCGGAGCGCCGCGTGCTCGGCGTCACGCCCGAGGAAAAGAAGAAGATCAAGCCCCTCGTGGAGAAACTCAACCATAAGTGCATCACGGTGGACGATATCGTCGCCGCCGTCTCCACCAATCTCGATCTCCGCTACGGCATCGGCACCATCGACGAGATCGACCACCTCGGCAACCGCCGCGTGCGCTCGGTAGGGGAACTTTTGCAGAACCAGCTCCGCATCGGCATGAGCCGTCTCGAACGTCTCATCAAGGAGCGCATGGCGACCGCAGACGCAATGGAAGTCACGCCCTCCTCGCTCATCAATGTCCGTCCGATCTCCGCAGTCATCCGTGAATTCTTCGGCTCCTCCCAGCTCTCGCAGTTCATGGACCAGACCAATCCCATCGCAGAACTTACCCACAAGCGCAAACTTTCCGCGCTCGGACCCGGCGGTCTCAACCGCGACCGCGCCACCTTCGAGGTGCGCGACGTGCACCACTCGCACTACGGGCGCATGTGCCCCATCGAGACCCCCGAAGGGCAGAACATCGGACTCATCTCTTCGCTTGCGACCTTCTCGAAGGTCAACGAATTCGGCTTCATCATGTCCCCGTACAGAAGGGTGGACAAGGAGACGGGCATCGTCACCGACGTCGTCGACTATCTGACGGCGGACGAAGAGGACCGCTTTGTCGTCGCGCAGGCGAACGAACCGCTCGACGAGACGGGCAGATTCGTCAACGCCCGCGTCGGCTGCCGCCACCGCGAACTCATCACCGAGATGCCGCGCGAGAGCATCGACTACATGGATGTCTCGCCCAAGCAGCTCGTGTCCGTCGCGACCGCGCTCATCCCCTTCCTTGAAAACGACGATACCAACCGCGCCCTCATGGGCTCCAACATGCAGCGGCAGGCGGTCCCGCTCCTTACGACGGAGCCGTCCATCGTGGCGACGGGCATCGAAGCCGCGATCGCCCGCGATTCGGGCGTCATCGTACAGGCGAAAGAGGCGGGCACCGCGATCGCCGTATCGTCCGACAGAATCGTCATCCGCGACGATGCGGGCTATGAACACGAATATAAACTCAAAAAATTCGAACGCTCCAACCAGGGCACCTGCCTCAACCAGCGTCCCATCGTCTCGACGGGAGACCGCGTGGAAAAGGGCGAGGTGATCGCAGACGGTCCCTCCACCTGCGGCGGCGAGCTTGCCCTCGGCAAGAACATCCTCGTCGGCTTCATGGAATGGGAGGGCTACAATTATGAGGACGCCATCCTCATCTCCGAAAAGCTCGTGCAGGACGACGTCTTTACTTCCATCCACATCGAGGAGTACGAGACGGAGGCGCGCGACACCAAACTCGGCGAGGAGGAGATCACGCGCGACATCCCCAACGTCGGCGAGGACGCCCTCAAAGACCTCAACGACGACGGCATCGTCCGCATCGGCGCGGAGGTGACGAGCGGGGATATTCTCGTCGGCAAAGTCACGCCCAAGGGCGAGACCGAGCTCACGCCCGAAGAACGGCTCCTCAGGGCGATCTTCGGCGACAAGTCGAGGGAAGTGCGCGATACGTCGCTGCGCGTTCCCCACGGCGAGGGCGGCATCGTCGTCGACGTCAAGATCTTCACCCGCGAAAACAAGGATGAACTTTCTCCCGGCGTCAACAAGCTCGTGCGCGTGTACATCGCGCAAAAGCGCAAGATTCAGGTCGGCGACAAGATGGCGGGACGCCACGGCAACAAGGGTGTCATCTCCCGCGTGCTGCCGCAGAGCGATATGCCCTTCCTCCCCGACGGAACGCCCCTGCAAATTTTGCTCAATCCGCTCGGCGTTCCCTCCCGAATGAACATCGGACAGGTCCTCGAAGTGCACCTCGGCTATGTATGCCGCCAGCTCGGCTGGAAGATCGCGACGCCCGTCTTTGACGGCGCGACGGAGCAGGACATCGAAAAGCTCTTCGAGGAGAACAACCTCATCGGACCCGAAGGAAGGGTGGACGGCAAGTTCCAGGTCTTTGACGGCAGAACGGGCGAACCCTTCGAGAACAGGGTCACGATCGGAATCATGTATATGATCAAGCTCATCCACCTCGTGGATGACAAGATTCACGCGCGCTCCATCGGACCTTACAGCATGGTCACGCAGCAGCCGCTCGGCGGCAAGGCGCAGTTCGGCGGACAGCGGTTCGGCGAAATGGAGGTCTGGGCGCTCGAAGCATACGGCGCCGCCCACATTTTGCAGGAGATCCTCACGGTCAAGTCGGACGATATCGTGGGCAGGGTCAAGACGTACGAGAGCATCGTCAAGGGGAACAACATTTCGGAGCCCGGTATTCCCGAGGCGTTCAAAGTGCTCCTCAAAGAGCTGCAATCTCTCGCGCTCGACGTCAAGGTGCTCACCGAAAACAACGAGGAGCTCATCATCCGCGAGTTCGAGGATGAGGACGTCACCGACACCCGGCGGGAGACGCCTCCCGCGGAGGAGGAGCAGGATTTCAGCTTCGGCGAAGAGGGCGAAGGGGAGATGGAAAACATCGGCTCCATCTTCGACGACGCGGGGGACGACGAAGATTTCGTCTCCGACGACCTGTTCTCCAACGAAGGCAGCGACGGAGAGAGCGACGAGGATATCTTCGGCGACGAAGAGGACGAGGACGACTTCTCGGATATCGACGAGACAGGTTCCCTCGGCTCATTGTTCGACGACGATGACGGCGATGAGGACGACGACTAAACAGGAGGGATGATATGTACGAATTAAACGATTTCAATTCTATCCAGATCAGCATAGCCCCCCCCGAAAAGATTCGGGAATGGTCGTACGGCGAAGTGACGAAGCCCGAAACGATCAACTACCGCACGCAAAAACCCGAACGGGACGGCTTATTCTGCGAAAAGATCTTCGGACCCACGAAGGATTGGGAATGCCACTGCGGCAAATACAAGCGCATCCGCTATAAGGGGATGATCTGTGAGAAGTGCGGCGTCGAAGTGACGCGCGCCAAGGTGAGAAGGGAGCGCATGGGGCATATCGAACTTGCCGCGCCCGTCTCCCACATCTGGTACTTCCGCGGCGTGCCCTCCAAGATCGGGCTCCTGCTCGAAATGAGCCCCAAGTTTCTCGAACAGGTCATTTATTTCGCGGCGTACGTCGTTCTCGACCCGGGCACGACGGGGCTGGAATACAAGCAGGTCATCAACGATAAGCAGCTCCGCGAGATCGAGGAGACGCTCGGCACGGACACCGGTCTCAAAGTCGGCATGGGCGCGGAGGCGATCCGCGAACTTCTGATGGCGGTCGACCTCGACAAAGAGAGCGCGCTCTGCAAGGAGATCATCGAGAACAATCCCTCGGGCAACAAGCGCGTCAAGGCGATCAAACGTCTCGAGATCGTGGAGGCATTCCGCAACAGCGGCAACAAACCGGAATGGATGGTGCTCACCGTCCTTCCCGTCATCCCGCCCGATTTAAGACCGATGGTCCAGCTCGACGGCGGCAGGTTTGCGACGAGCGACCTCAACGACCTCTACCGCAGAGTCATCAACCGCAACAACCGCTTGAAGCGCATGATCGAGCTCGGCGCGCCCGAGATGATCGTCAAGAACGAGAAGCGCATGCTCCAAGAAGCGGTGGATGCGCTCATCGACAACGGCAGACGCGGCAAACCGCTCATCGGACCCTCTAACCGCGAGCTCAAATCCCTCTCGGGACTTCTGCGCGGCAAGCAGGGACGGTTCCGCCAGAATCTGCTCGGCAAACGCGTAGACTATTCGGGCCGTTCGGTCATCGTCGTCGGTCCCGAACTGAAAATCTACCAATGCGGTCTCCCCAAGGAGATGGCGATCGAGCTGTTCAAACCGTTCGTCATGAAGCGCCTCGTCGAGACCGGAATGAGCCACAACATCAAGAGCGCAAAGCGCACGGTGGAAAAGGGCAAAGATTTTGTCTGGGATGTCCTCGAAGAGGTCATCAAAGAGCATCCGGTCCTTTTGAACCGCGCGCCCACGCTGCACCGTCTGTCCATTCAGGCTTTCGAGCCCATCCTCATCGAGGGCAGGGCGATCAAGATCTCTCCGCTCGTGTGCGGACCCTTCAACGCCGACTTCGACGGCGACCAGATGGCGGTCCATCTTCCCCTCTCCGTGGAGGCGCAGGCGGAAGCGAGATTTTTGATGCTCTCCGCAAACAACATCTTGAAGCTTGCGGACGGCAAATCGGTCATGAGCCCCACGCAGGACATGATCATCGGCGCCTATTACCTCACCATCCTGCGCCGCGAAGAGGGCAAAAAGTACGACGCGCTCTGCCGTCCCTGCGACGACGGCGTGGAATATGTCCCGCCCGTTTTCTCTTCCTTCGACGAAGCGCTCATGAGCTACCAGCTCAAAAACGTGCATTGCCAGGACGAGATCTATGTGCGCCGCACGGTGGCGCTGCCCGCCGGGAAATTCGAAGACCTGCCCCTTCCTTACGAGAAGAACTTCGGCGAGGAAGCCGTGCCGAACAACGGGATTCGCGGTCGCGTCTTTGTCACGAAGAACGAAGAGACGGGTACCATGTCCGTGACCGGTATCATCAAAACGACGGTCGGGCGCATCATCTACAATGAGGGGATGCCGCAAGATCTCGACTTTGTCAAACGCGTGGCGCCCGAAGATTTCCTCAAATTGGAGCTCTCCACCGAGTTCATCGGCGGCGCGCGCGCCATCGGCAAGAAGCATCTTTCCCGCATCGTCGAGGCATGCTTCAAGACGGGGTATGCGCCCAAGGCGTCCGCCGTGC
>CANQOB010000039.1 GCA_947625385.1 uncultured Clostridia bacterium | reverse complement strand
GATGGAGGTCATGAGCGCGGTCTCCTCGCCGCAGACGAATGCGCCCGCGCCGAGACGGAGATCGATGTCGAAGTCGAACCCGAGACCCAAAATGTTCTTGCCGAGCAAGCCGTACTTTCTCGCCTGCCCGATCGCGATCTTCAAACGTTCGACGGCGACGGGATATTCCGCGCGCACATAGATATACCCTTGGTGTGCGCCGATGGCATAGCCCGCGATGGTCATCGCTTCGAGCACGCTGTGGGGGTCGCCTTCGAGCACGGAACGGTCCATGAATGCGCCGGGGTCGCCCTCGTCGGCATTGCAGCAGACGTATTTGACGTCGCCCTGTGACGCCTTGGCGAAGCTCCACTTTCTGCCGGTGGGGAAGCCCGCGCCGCCCCTGCCGCGCAGACCGGAGGCGAGCACTTCGGCGATAACGTCGTCCGGCGTCATGGAAGTGAGCACCTTTTCGAGCGCCATATAGTCGCCCGCGGCGATGGCTTCGTCGATGTCCTCGGCGGCGATGACGCCGCAGTTGCGGAGCGCGATGCGCATCTGTTTCTTATAGAAGGGGGTCTCCGCGAAGGGGATGATGGTCCCGTCCGTGAGCACGGTGCCCTTGTAGAGGAGCTCTTTGACGACCGAGCCGCCCTTGATGAGGTGCTTCTCGGCGACCGTCTTGGCATGCTCGGGGGTCATCTGCGCATAGAACGCACCCTCGGGATAGACGATCATGATGGGACCGAGGGCGCAGAGACCGAAGCAGCCCGTCTTGACGAGGAGCACGTCGTCGATGCCGAGTTCCTTGAAGGAGGCTTCGAGTTGGGCGATGACCTGCATGGAGTGCGAAGAGGTGCAGCCCGTGCCGCCGCAGACGAGCACCTGATGGCGGTACCCCGTCTGGGGGGCGAGCTTTTCCGCCTGTTCCTTCACGAGACGGCGGACGTCGATGAGCTCTTTTTTGCTTTGACGGATGGCGTCTAATTCTTGAATCGTCATTTGCTTGCCTCCCTGTAAGAATTGAGGATGCCCTTCACCTTATCGGGAGTGAGCTTTCCGTAAACTTCCTCGCCGACCATCATGACGGGCGCAAGCCCGCACGCGCCGACGCAGCGGCAGCTGTCCACGGAGAACAGACCGTCCTCGGTGCATTCGCCGCATTTGATACCGAGCTGCGTTTCGACCGTTTCGAGGATCTTGTCCGCTCCCTTGACGTAGCACGCCGTCCCCAAACAGACGCTGATGCGGTTCTTGCCCTTGGGCGTGAGGGAAAATTGGGAGTAGAACGTCACGACACCGTACACCTCGGAGAGAGGAATCCCGAGCTCTTCCGCAATCACCTTCTGCACCTGCATGGGGAGATATCCGTAGACCGCCTGCGCCTCCTGCAAAATGTGCATAAGGCAGCCGGGCGTCGACTTGGATTCCTCGATGATCGCATGAAGCTTTGCCGCCTGTTCCGGTGTGCCGAGCGAGCACGCCGCGCAGTTCGCTTCACATTGTTTCATAGTAACCTCCTTGTATCTTCGCCTTCCCGAAACCACGGGAAATTTTCTTGGATTCGGCGGGGATTCTTGTCCCGGATCCCGCGCCGCATTGTATTATATCATAAAAGAATAAATATTTCAACCCGATTTCATCGCTTGACGGAATTTGTCGTAAAAAATTTTTTTCCAAAGGCGGCAGCGAAAAACTCCTTTGGAAAACTTACCGTAAAACGTTGACAACCGCCGTGATCTGTGATAAAATGGTATTGTGTTAGTTATGAACACGGATTTTGAACGGAGTTTACGATGAAATTCGAAAGAAAGCAATTTTTGGAGGACGTGACCAAGATTCTGTCCGCGGACTTTGCGGTCACTTTGGAGGAAGCGGGAAAGAAAGAGCTGTACCAGGCCGTTTCCAAAGCGGTCATGACGGAAGTGTTTCCCGATTGGCAGGCTTGCAAGCGGCAGAGCGGCAAGCGCTGCGGATATTTTTCCGCGGAATTTTTGATGGGAAGAGCGATCTTCAACAATCTTCTCAGCCTCGGCATTCTCGAAGATGTGCGCGAAGCGCTCGCGTCCGTCCGCGAGGACCTCAACGAGTTCGAAGAGGTGGAGGACGCCGCCCTCGGCAACGGGGGACTCGGACGTCTCGCCGCCTGCTATCTCGAAAGCGCCGCGAGCATGGATATCCCCCTCGACGGCTACGGCATCCGCTACCGCTACGGGCTCTTCCGCCAGACCTTCGAGAACGGCTATCAGAAGGAAGAGGGCGACGACTGGCTCAAATGGGGCGACCCGTGGTCGGTCCGCGTCGAAAGGGAAGCAAAGATCGTCCGCTTCGCGGATATGGACGTGCTCGCCGTCCCCTACGATATGCCCATCTTCGGGTACCGGAACGGCGTCGTGAACACGCTCCGCCTGTGGTCGAGCGAGCCCATCCGCGCCTTCGACTTCGAGATGTTCGACAAGATGAAGGGGGAGAACAAGGCGGTCGAGAACTTCCATGCGACGAAGATCTGCGACGTGCTGTACCCCAATGACAATACGATGGTGGGCAAGATGCTCCGCCTCCGCCAGCAGTACTTCCTCGTGAGCGCCTCCTTGCAGGACATCGTGACCAAACTCAAAGCGGAGGGCGTCGATCTGCACGACCTTCCGAAGAGGTATTGCTTCCAGCTCAACGACACGCACCCCGTGCTCGCGATTCCCGAACTCATCCGCATTTTGCGCGCGGAGGGCTTCTCCTTCGAAGAGGCGTTCGGCGTCGCGGGGCGGTGCTTCAACTTCACCAACCATACCATCATGGCGGAGGCGCTCGAACGGTGGGACGCGCTCGCGCTGTCCGACCTCATCCCCTCCGTCTACGAGCAGATTCTCGCCTGCCAGAACAGGCTGGACGAGGAGGCGGGCGGCGACAGCCGCTTCTTCATCATCCGCGAGGGGACGGTACACATGGCGAATCTCGCCATCTACGTCTCGTCCAAAGTCAACGGCGTCGCCGAGATCCACACGAATATCTTAAAACGGGAGACCTTCCGCGACTGGTACGAACGGTATCCCGAGAAGTTCGTCAACATCACCAACGGCATCACGCCCCGCCGCTGGCTGCTTCTCAACAATCCCCGCCTTGCCGCCCTCATCGACGGAAAGATCGGCTCTGCTTGGCATACGGATCTCTCCCGCCTCTCCCTGCTCAAACCGCACCTCGGGGACATGCTGTCCGATTTCAAAGAGATCAAAGGGGAGAACAAGGCGCGCCTCGCCGCTTACATCAAAGAGAAGGAGGGGGTGGAAATTCCCGCCGGCTTCATCTTTGATGTGCAGATAAAGAGGCTCCACGAATACAAGCGCCAGCTGCTCAATGCGCTCTCCGTGCTCGCCTATTATTTCGGCGTGAAGGACGGAACGTACCGCGATCTCCCGCCCACGGCGTTCATCTTCGGTGCGAAAGCCGCGCCCGGGTACTACATGGCAAAGGCGATCATCAAGTTCATCAACGAGATCGCAAACCTCGTCAACGGGGACAAGACGGTCTCCGACCGCATGCGCGTCGTGTTCGTGCAGAACTATGACGTCTCCTATGCCGAGAAGATCGTCTGCGCGGCGGACATCTCCGAGCAGATCTCCATGGCGGGCATGGAAGCGAGCGGGACGGGCAACATGAAATTCATGCTCAACGGCACCGTCACCCTCGGGACTTTGGACGGCGCGAACGTCGAGATCTGCGAAGAGGCGGGCGCGGACAACAACTACATCTTCGGCGCAACGGTCGACGAGGTCGCTAAGGTCAAGCACGGCTATGCTCCCGAAAAATTGCTCGAAGCGGATCCCGTCCTCAAACGCGCGGTCGAAACGCTCATCGACGGCACGTTCCCCGACGAGAAGGGGATGCTCAAACGCCTGTACGCAAGCCTGACGACGGGTTACGAGCCCGACCGCTACCTCGTGCTCCATGACTTTGCGGACTATATGCGCGTCAAGACGAAGCTCCTCTATGACTACGGCACCGACGAGTTCTTCATGAAGTGCCTCGTCAATCTCGCTTCCGCGGGAAAATTCTCCTCCGACCGCTCGGTGAAGGACTATGCCGACCTCATCTGGCATATCTGAAAATAACCGGAACAGGACGCGCCCTCCGTCACGGAGGGCGCTTTTCGATTGGAAAATTTTCGGTTTCTATTGACAAATTTTCTACTTTATGGTATCATGAGCGTAGGAGGTGTCATCATGAAAGGAAAATTCTTGGGAATGGCAGGCATCATCGCGGCGGGATTGCTTTGTTTTGCAGGTTGCGCAGATTCTCTGCCGAACAGTTTGCTTTTTACAGAGTTCCCCCAATATGAAGAATTCGACGAGGACGTATCTTCCATTGAGGTGAGCTGGGATCTCGGCGATTCAACTCCGCTCACGTTTGCGATCGAGGATACGGAAACGGTCGGCGCGATCGTGTCGATGTTGACGGAGACCGAATTTCAAAAGGGCGGCTCCGAGATGCAGGACGGCAACCATAGCTCTTTGGCTTTTGTCTATGCAGAAGGCGTGAAAGTTACGGTCCCTCTGTCCGAGATCGAATACGGCAACAATGGACAGTATTATTCATATCCCGATAGCGACCTCTACGAGTATATCAAGCAGATCGGCGAAGCATTGGGCTACATAGACTGAACAAAACGCCCGCGTTTTGTGCGTCTTTCATAGGGATTCTATGAATAAGCGGTTTGGCGGTTAGTCAAACCGCTTTTATATATCCCCAAGTGGGCATATTTTCTTTTCAAGGGAAAGCAGGATAAGGATTGTGGGCAGGTCTGCCCCAATCGCCCCTCAACAAGCGGGAAACCCGCTTTGGAAAGTTACGCAATAATTTTATCGAAGAGATGCAAATTTCAATTGAAAACGTTTAGAAAGTATGCTATAATTAATATAATAATATATTTGTTTTACGGGAGGAGACTATGAACAGGCGTGACATCATCAACAAGATTGGAGATAGATATCATGTTGGTAATCTTGAAACGGGGGAATTCAGTTATGTTAAAGCATTAAAATCCGTTGGCAAAGATATTAGAGATTATCAAAAAGCAACCTCCGGTGGGCAACATCAATATCTCGATATACGGTTTGAAAACGACCGTCTGGTTATTCTCGTAGAATGTAAAAACAAATTTAGCAGATGGGACAAAAATAAAATTCAAGGACAGCTTCAAGACTATGTGAGGTTTGAAAAAGCGTATTCCGACAAAAAAATCGTTGCAATTCTAGCTGAAACAGAGGGCGACGATATCTGGGTTTGGTATGGTCAGTCTGTGATAATTGATGACGAACACAAAATAACCACAGAAACCACCTTGCGCACCTTTGAAGAATACGAATATATGTATTTTGGAAGAGTTAATGATAAAATAAAAATTGTTGACTCAATTAAACAATTAAATGAAAAGCTCCATTCAGACGGTATAAACGAGAAACTGCGTAGTCAGTTTGTCGGCACATGCCTACTCGCACTCAAAAACGGACTTGTATATAAAAATGTAAACACAACATTAGATCCCGCTACAGGACAAACAATTTCACCCGCAAAAGTGATTTTGAACAGCATAAAAAATATACTTCAAGCATTGCTTACTCAAGGTGGAACTGCCGATATTAACAAGGCTAGTAAACTTACAATATTGAATAACAAGGTGCTTGGAGATCAGGATATAGAAAACCTTACATATGAAGAGCTTAAGGATATTTTGGGCTATATTGATGACAATATTGTGCCCTATATCAACGACAAAAGTACGGCGGGACAAGACCTGTTGAATCTGTTCTTTACAACTTTCAACAAATATGTCGGAAAGGCGGACAAAAATCAAGCCTTCACTCCCGATCATATTTGTGATTTTATGAGCAAAGCCGTCGGAGTAAACAAAAACTCACGTGTGCTTGACCCGTGTTGTGGGAGCGGGGCTTTTCTTGTGCGCGCAATGACGGACGCTATGGATGATTGTGAAACAGAAGAAGAAAGAGACGCAGTCAAAAAAGAACAAATATTTGGTATTGAATACGAGGATGGTGCTTTCGGTTTATCCTCAACGAATATGCTAATTCACGGCGACGGAAATTCCAATGTGATACAAGCTTCGATGTTTGACAAAGGACAGTGGATTACAGCCAGCGGTATAAATGTTGTTTTGATGAATCCGCCTTATAATGCAACCAAGAAATGTTGCGATCCTCAATACACAAGAAGATGGGGATCCAATCAAAAAGAGGATCCATCAAAAGGATTGCATTTTGTCGAGTTTGTTGCTCGTCATGTTTCCAAGCCATGCAAGATGGCAGTTTTACTACCGATGCAAGCAGCTATAGGAAACAGCTCTGAAATAAAGGAATATAAGAAAAAAATGCTGGACAGCTACACTCTCGATGCCGTATTTTCGTTGCCAAACGAAATGTTTTATCCCGGCGCGTCCGCTGTAGCTTGTTGCATGATTTTTGATTTGTCCCAAAAGCATGAAAGAGCCAATAAAGAAACATTCTTTGGCTATTTTAAGGATGATAAATTTATTAAACGTAAAGGGCTTGGACGTGTCGAAAAAACTGACAGCGACGGCAACAGTCTTTGGTTGGAAACCGAAGAATTATGGTTAGATTTGTATCGCAACAGAAGAGTGGTGCCTGGGTTGTCTGTTATGCATAAAGTGACCTGGCAAGATGAGTGGCTTGCCGAAGCATACATGGAAACCGATTATAGTACTTTGTCGGAAGATGACTTTCAAAAGACTATCAATGATTATCTTTCATTCTTGGTAAAGGAAGGAACTATTTATGAATCTTAATCTAAATAAATGGAAATATTTTGATTTTGTAAAAATCTTCGACATAAGGAAGGGCTTTTACAACAAAAAACCAGATGCTTCCGGTATGGGGGAAATCAATTTTATAGGTGCTACCGATCATAACAATGGTGTCACTGAAAAGTATACTATGGAAGAAATAGCCAATGCTTCAAAAACGGGAGACCCGCCAAACGAAGTTTTGAGCAAAAAACTTTTTCCCGCTCATGCCGTTTGTGTCACAA
The DNA here is from genome assembly GCA_947625385.1 of uncultured Clostridia bacterium. Lineage (GTDB taxonomy): Bacteria > Bacillota > Clostridia > Christensenellales > Borkfalkiaceae > Gallimonas. The sequence goes on along the minus strand of CANQOB010000039.1, from coordinate 7,309 downwards.
ACAACGGGTCTGTTGGGTACGCATATTATCAAGATAAACCTTTTACTTGTAGCCACGATGTAAATCCGTTATATTTAATTGACGGAGAATTTAATACATATACAGGTCTATTTGTCGCCACCGTGATTATGCACGATAGATACCGTTGGGGATATGGTCGCAAATGGAGACCGGAAAGAATGGTCAAATCCAAAATCAAACTCCCAATAAAATATGATGAAGTAGGAGCTCCTATCATAGATGGAGCAAAAACTTATTCCGAAGATGGATATGTTCCAGATTGGGATTTTATAGAACAATACATGAAATCCTTGCATCACAAACCTATTACAACCAAAGTTGCCGATGTAACACCAAGGCCGTTTGAAACCGACAAATGGCAGGAGTTTTTCCTTCACCGTATATTTAAGGTGAGTATGGGCAATGGCATCGACGCAATTTCAACAACCAATAATAATCCAAAGTACAATTATATTGGACGCGAAGGCAACAACAACGGCGTCGCCGGGTTTGTGGATGAAATAGATGGAAGTAATCCTTTCCCGTCAGGCGCAATAACGCTGGCTCTCGGCGGAAGTTTAGGGGCATGTTTTTTGCAAAAATATCCATTTTATACAGCTCAAAATGTTGGTGTGTTACAAGAAAAAGTTCAAATGTCGGATTACACCAAACTTTTCTTGATCACGCTTATACAGAAAGAATGTAAAATAAAATATCAAGCCTTTGGGCGAGAACTCAATGCGCATTTTAGAAAAGATTTTACAATCAAATTGCCTATTAAACAACACGAAGACGAGGCTATTTTAGATGAGACCTGTGAATTTTCTGACGAAGGATATATTCCAGATTGGGAATGGATGGAAAATTACATAAAATCTTTGCCTTACAGCGACAGAATATAAAAATTAATTTTACAGCAAATAAGTCGAGAGTTTTTGTTCTCGACTTATTTGTCTGTTAAACTTGTCTAAAAAAATGGAGTGAATTCTTATAGATAATTCTTTTGTAATTCCCTATGGACACCCGCCTTTACGCGGGTTTTTTGTATAAAAATTTCTCCTTGCGGTATACTGTGGAAAAGGAGAAAATCATGAAAAAAATTGCTGTATGTACGCTCCTTCTCGCGGCGAGCACACTGCTTTTTGCCTGCGGACCGAGCAACAATACCAACGAAAACACCGACCCGGAGGAGGTGCGCAGCGAAACGCTTTCCAAGGAGGATTGGCAGAAGGCGTTCAAAACGCAGAACGACAATTTTACGGTTCGGTCGACCTTGAACATGCAGAACGAAAACGAGGATACCATGTCCGAGTTCGTGACCTATATTTACAGCCAAAGCGGCAATCAAGCGACTCTTCAATACTGCATGAAGGAGAACGGAACTTGCACCGCACAGGGGGAAGCTTACCTCGAATACGGGGAAGAAGTCACCATGTGGCAGCGCGGGAAAGAGGAGGAAGAGGATTGGTCGGAATGGGAACAGGAGACCTATCCCTTGGCCGACATTGCCTTCTTGGGCGTCATGCGCGGGGAACTCGGCTTTTTGGAAGGGAAATACGATCGATTCTCATACAATGAGGCGGACAAGGGCTACTCCGTGCAGGGCGAAAACGCCGAGAGCATGGCAGAGGACGTCATTGCCCACTGCGCGGGGTTCCTCGGGATGCTTGACGGCGAGCCCGCCTTTGAGAAATTGACGGTCAAGACGCAGGGCAAGCGGCCGAGCGCATGCCTTTTCGACTTCGAGACGAGCACGGCCGCGGAAGAGGTCCGCATCTCGCCCCGTTTCCGCATCACGCATCTCCGCTTCGACCTGCCCCGCATGGATATGTTCGGGATTCGCGGCGTCCACCCGCACTTTACGCTCGACATGCCCTTGCCCATCCGCACCGCCGCGGCGGCGAAAAAGCGCTTTACGATTGAGCAGGTCTATTACAATTACGGCTCGACGAAGGTCGAAAAGCCGTCGACGCTCCCCGCGGAAGGCGTATAAAATTCCGCAAGGCTCGGTCTGTACCCTTCGAAAATGATATTGTCCGCACTTTTGCGGGCAATTTTTTCGTCCTCGGGGGAGCGGACGACCCAGACGAGCTTGGCTTTTTTGAACCTGCGGAAGGCGCGGCAGGTGTCATGCAGGCGATAGCTCAAAAAGTCCGGTTTCACAAGGAAATTGAGGGCATAGTGGCGCACGATATAGCCTTGGAGTCCGCCCGTGCCCTCGGTGTCCCGCGTGCCGAGGATGCCGCATGCGATCTCGGGATGCAGCTTTTTATACGCCCGCACATAGAGGGGGTTGAAGGACTGCACGGCGTATTCGCCCGTGTAGCCTTCGAGCGCGTCCGAGAGCGCGCGGGCGATATGCTGCGGCTTGACGCCCGCCATGTTTTTGATCTCGATGAGGAGGGGGACCCGTCCGTCCACACAGGACAAAAGCTCGCGGACAGTGGGGATCTTTTCCGCCGTATCCTGCAAAAACAGCTCCTTGATCTCGGACATGGGTAGCTCGTTTACGTTCCGAGGGTCTTTTGTCATGCGAAAAAGGCTGTCGTCGTGAAAGACGGCGAGCTGCCCGTCCTTCGTGAAGCGCACGTCCGTCTCGATGGCATAGCCCGCTTTGCGCGCCGCCTCGAATGCCGCGAGCGAGTTTTCGGGGACGCCCTCTCCGTGCAGCCCGCGGTGCGCGACGGGAAGGTCTTTCAAAAATGTTTCCATAGCCATACTATACACCATTTTGCGGAAAAATGCAACATTCCGCCCTCTTTTTCTTTTTGCAAACCGCCATACAGGTCTGCTTTTTTTATGAAATCATAAAAAAATTGACAATTTATTTGACAATCGGCGGTCGGCAGTCTATAATAAATATAGGTCATTGCGAAGGACGGGAAAGACAAAATGAAACGCAAACTTTTTCTATCTCTTATGATGTTGGCATTGGCAACGCTGGCGCTCGCGATCTTTGCGGCGTGCAGCTCGCACACACATGAATATGTGTTAGACCATATAGAGGAGCCGGATTGTTGGTCAGACGGTTGCCGCGTCCTGAAATGTAAGATTTGCGGGGATGTGATCTACGACGACACTGTAATAAATCGGTTGGGTCATAATTATGAAGAGGTCGTCGTGCCCTCCACTTGTATCGAGCAAGGGTATAAAGCGCGCAAATGCACAAGATGCGGGCTCGAGGAATATCACGAACCCTTGCCGCTTGCCGACCACACCATGCAGTATGAGGGCGAAAATAAGGCTCCGACCTGCACCGAGAACGGCTGGAATACGGCCGGCGTCTGCACGGTCTGCAAACAGGCTTTCCCGCCGACGGCAGTCCCCGCGCTGGGTCACGATTGGAAAGACGGCTCTTGTTCGAGATGCGGGGCAGAATTTTCTTACTCGGTCAGATTCCACGACGAGCACAACGATATCCCCCTCCAAAGCTACAAACCGGGCGAACATTTTGCGCCGCCGACGCCGTCCAACATTCCCAAAGACTACCATTTCGAGGGTTGGTTCAGCGAGGACGGAACGGTTCGCTACGACGAAAACACCGTGATCGCGGAAGATCTGGAAGTCTACGCCAAGTGGCTGGTGACGCATGCCGTCTCCAACGCCGCCGAACTTGCGGCGATCAAGGACGATCCCACCGCACATTACTATTTGACGAACGATATCCGCATGGGCGGCGCAGGTTGGACGCCCATCGAAAACTTTTCGGGCGTTTTGGACGGCAAAGGGCACAAGATCGTCGACATGAACCTGACGGACAGCGAGGCGGACTACGACTTTGCGATGTTTTTGACCAACGACGGCGAGATTCGCGATTTGGAGATCTACGACATCAACTACAATGTTGTGAATCGTCGGGTCAACTACGCTGCCACTTCAAGCTTCTTCTCCGTGCTCGTTGCCCACAACAACGGCGTCATCGACGGTTGTTCCGTCACCTCGGGCGCCTATCAATATACATACGACCCCTGTGAGTGTTATGTTCCCTTCTTCTTCGGACCGATTGCAGCCGAAAACACGGGAACGGTGAAAAATTGCCTTGTAACGGTAGACCTTGCCTGCAATATCATCGGCACTGCCGGTGATGCGGGCAACATTGACTATGGATCCAATATGTACACCGGCGGCGTCGTGGGCGGGAATATGGGCACGGTGACTTCCTGCCGTTACAGCGGGAAAATCACATCGACATGCAACCCAAGAGGAACAAGCTGGAATGGTCGTTACAGTAATCAATATAGCCATTGTTGGTTCGGCGGCGTGGCGGGCATGCAAAACGGCGGAACTTTGACGAACAGCTACGCAGAGCTCACCTATGAAAACACCGAATCCACCATCTACCTCGCCCATGCTTGCGGCAATATCGGCGGGCTCGTGGGCAGCAACGCGGGCGGAACGGTCAAGAGCTGCTTTGCGGTCGGCTCCATTTACGACAAGTCGGTCAACGGGACGATCGCGGGAGGCATCGTTGCCGTCAATACGGAAAAATCCGTCGTCGACAGCTGTCACGCCGACGTGGACATCACGGCGGAGCAGTCGGCGGGGACGGTGACCTCCCTCGGCGGACTGGTGGGGGAGAACAACGCCACCGTGCAAAACAGCTACTGCTGCGGCGATGTCCGTACCTCGGCGGCGGGCGCGGCGGTCGGCGGGTTCGCGGGCAAAAACAACGCACAGGGCGGCATCAGCAAGTGTTACAGCACGGGCAATGTGTCCATCGCAAACGGAAGCGGAGATTTCTTTGCGGGCAAGTCCGACGGAACTCTGTTCAAGTGCTACTATTTGGAGAGCGCGACCGTGCAGGTCGGGGACACATACCTGCAAACCGCCGCAAACGGCGAGCCCAAGCCTTACAGCGTCCTGTGGTCGTCGGAATTCTTGGTGGACACCCTCTATTGGGACGACATCGGCTGGGTCATCCTCGTCAACGGAAATCCCATGCTCGACTGGGAGATCGACATCGGGCACACCTATACGACCGAGACGGTCGAAGCCACCTGCGAGGACTTCGGCTACACCGTGTATCACTGTAATGACTGCGGGTGCATGTTCGTGCGCGACTATGTCGCACCCACGGGTCATGACAAAAATTACGTATCGCACACCGATGCGACGTGCGAAGAGCCCGGCAAGACCAAATACCACTGCAATCGGTGCAACACCGACTACGAGGTGGAAGAGGCGGCGGAACCCGCCTTGCAGCACAAGCCGACGGTCGCTCCGGGCGACGAACAAGTCGACCCCTCCTGCCAAAAACTGCCAAGCGACGAATGGACCTCGACCGAGGGACACACCGCCAGGGTGACCTGTGAACATTGCGGCGAAGTGTTGGAGGAATCCCGACCCATCGCGGCGCATCGCTTCACCGTGGACGAAGCGCACAGCACCAAGCCGGATTGCACGACGGAGGGCAAAAATCATCTCGTTTGCTCCGACTGCGGGTACTCCGAGGACGTGACCGTGCCCGCGACGGGGCACACGCTCCGTGTCGGTTCGCTGCAATGCACCGTCTGTGAGCAGACCGTCTACGATGAGGCTCTCTTCACCAAGATAAACAGCGTCGACGGTTTGAAAGCCATCGCCCGAAATCTCAGCGGCAACTACATGCTGACGGCGAATATCGACTTGCAGAGCGAGCAGTGGACCTCGATCGGGACAAAGACAAACCCGTTCAGCGGGGTGTTCTACGGCAACGGGTTCAAAATTCTCAATCTCCTGCAAAATGAAGTCACCGCGGGCGGACTGTTCGGCTACAACAAGGGTTTGATTCTCAACCTTACGGTGGAAAACGCAGATTTTTCCGTCACCGACAAAGACAATGCCCTGCTCGGCGTGATCGCGGCGGAGAACAGCGGCAAAATCGAGAACTGTACCGTGAGCGGGCACGTACAATTTATCGTGGCTGTGCACCGCACGTCCAACACCTTTGAGGATTACACTACCATGCACGCCGTCACGGTGGGCGGGATTGCGGCGAGCAACGCCGCAGACGGCAGCGTCATCCAATGCACCGTCGGTGCGGAGTTGTCCGTGTACGAACTGACCGAATTCACCAATACCGCCGCAGTCAATTTGAGCTTCTATCTCGACCGCGGGTGGAAGCAGGGTCTTTCGAGATTTACCGCCCAAGTGATCGCAGGCGGCATCGTGGGCAACAACAGCGGAAACGTCGTCAAATGTACATCGAACGGCTCCCTCACCGTCAATGTTTCGCAGAGAATCTACATAGAACGTGTCGTCAACGAAGGCAAGTGGAACGAAGTGAAGTATAAAGCGGGGAAAATGGAGCTGACGATGGCAATCTACGGTGGCTCGCTGGTGGGCTTCAACGGCGGCGCCGTCACAGGCAGCCAAGGCGGCGGATTTACCGTCAAAAACATGCGCAGCACGCAGGACGACAGCAGCAACTTCTTTGCCATGACGCACAGGGTGGAAGTCCGCGCCAATACCGAGTTCCCGCAGCTGGTCGGTTGGTCGCAAGACGGCGGCAAGTGCGAAGATCTGCAACGCCTGTAAGTCCGACGGCGTCCGACCTTTCAAAACAGTTTCTATCTCTACAAGACAGACCTGCCGCAAAGGGCAGGTCTGTTTCGATGTCTCGGGCGCAAGGGGAGGCGAAGGAACTTTGTCGCCGCGGATTTCGGCTTTTTTTTGCAAAACGCTTGCAAAAGCACTTCCGCATGTGGTATACTATCTTTGCGACACAAATGAATAGAAAAGCTATAAGCGGGCTATACCTTGGCATAGGTGTATCCTCTTTTTCCGCTTATAGCAAAGGGAAAGTCATTTGTGTCGCAACAATATGGGATACTTCTATTGCGGGCGTTCCATATTGGGGCGTCCTTTTTTTGCCCGCAAAATACATTCGGAGGTTTTGTATGAAAAAGAAACTTTTAACGGCTTTGCTTGCTTTTGCGAGCGCACTTTGTCTGTGCTTCGGCATCGCGGCATGCGGTCCCGCAGACGACAAAGCGCCGTCCGCCGACGTCTGGACGATCGAGCGGGTGTACGCGCAAGCGACCGAACTCGGCTTTTCGGGCAGTCTCGACGATCTCATCGCCGCATTCAAGGGTGACCCGGGCAAAGACGGTGTGGGCGTAAAAAAGATCTACATAAATGAAAAAGGTTCGCTCATCATCGAATTGACAGAGGGAGAGCCCATTGACCTCGGCGTAATTCGCGGCGCCGACGGTACCGACGGTACCGACGGTACCAACGGTACCAACGGCAAGGACGGCGTGACGCCCCATATCGGCGAGAACGGGCATTGGTTCATCGGCGAGCAGGATACGGGTATCAAAGCCGAGGG
>CANQOB010000038.1 GCA_947625385.1 uncultured Clostridia bacterium | reverse complement strand
GCGACGAGCCGCCCGCACGTTCCTTTGACGATATGGACAAATCGGACAGAAGGGAATCTCTCTCCTTCGACTTCGGACGGCGGGACCGCCGCACGCCCGACCCGACCGAAGGGCTCCGCCGTACGCCCGACCCGACCGAGGGATTGCGCCGTACGCCCGACCCGACCGAGGAATCCGAAAGAGAGACGCCGGAGCGCCGCAGATCGTCCTCCCTGTTCGACGACAATGCCGACGAGGGCGATTTCAGAGCGGAAACCTCGTACAGGACGGATTCCGCGCCCGCGGACATGACCCGCGGCGAGCGCGGGATGCGTCGGATGAGCGAACGGCAGGCGCCTCTCACCGCAGAGGTGACCGCTCCCGAGCCCGCCCCGGCTCCCAAGCCCAAGAAACACGTCTGGAAGCCCTACAAGCGTCCGAACATCGCCCTCTTGAGGGACTACGGCGACAAAGTGTCCGTCTCCAACGAGGAGATCGAGCAGAATTCGGAGCTCATCGTGGATACCTTTGCGGCATTCCGTATCGACGTGCAGGTCGTCCGCGTGACGACGGGCGCGACGTTCACCCGCTACGACATCACCATTCCGAGCAATATCTCCGTCAATATCGTCGTCAAAAAAGAGGACGATATCGCCATGCGTCTGCGCGTTGCGAACGGCGTGAAGATGTATGCCAACCGCGAGTTCGGCACGGTGTCCATCGAAGTTCCGAACAGGAGCCGCGCCACCGTGGGGCTGCAATCCGTCCTCATGAGCGACGAGTACATGCACGCCAAACCCAATTCCCTGATGTTTGCCATCGGGAAGGACGTCGAGGGGAGATGCGTCTGCGGAAACATCGTCAAGATGAAGCACCTGCTCGTCGCGGGCGCGACGGGTTCCGGTAAATCCGTTTGCCTCAACTCGATGCTCATCTCCCTCATCTGCAAATACTCTCCCGAAGATCTCCGCCTCATCCTCATCGACCCCAAGCGGGTGGAGTTTGCAGTCTTTGCGGGGCTTCCGCACCTCATGATCAACGAGATCATCGCCGAACCGCAGAAGGCGGTCACCGCCCTCAACTGGGCGATCAAGGAGATGGAGCGTCGCTACGGGCTGTTTGAGAAAAAGACCCGCGAGGAACGCACGACGGTGCGCAATATCGACGAATTCAACGACCATCTCGGTGCGGACGACGAAAAACTCCCCAAGATCGTCATCGTATTCGATGAACTTGCCGACTTCATGGCGGTCGCCAAGAAGGATATCGAGGACAGGATCCAGCGTCTTGCCGCAAAGGCGAGGGCGGCGGGCATCCACCTCGTGCTTGCGACGCAGCGCCCCTCCGTCAACATCATCACGGGCGTCATCAAGGGCAATCTGCCGACCCGCTTCGCCTTCAAGGTGGCGGCGGAAGTGGACTCGCGCACCATTCTCGACGAGACGGGCGCCCAGAAGCTGCTCGGCTACGGCGACCTCTTGTATCATTCCGACGATATGTTCGAGAGCAAGCGCGTACAGGGCGCGTTTTTGAGCTCGGAAGAAGTACAAGCCATCGTGGACGACATCAAGGAGCACAACGAGACGTACTTCGACAACGAGATCTCCGACTATATCAACAAATCGGGCGAGAGCGCATCCGATGCCGCGGACGGCGGTTCCGACAACACGGAGCTCACGGACGCTACCCGCGAGATGTATGTCCGCGCGCTCGCCATCGTCGTCAAGATCGGGCAGGCGTCCATTTCGCTCATCCAGCGCAAATGCTCCGTCGGCTATAACCATGCCGGCAAGATCATCGAATGGATGGAGGCGATGGGCTATATTTCGCCCTTTGACGGAAAAGCCAAGGCGAGAACGGTGCTCCTCACCCCCGAAGAATTCCGCGCAAAATACGGGGATATCGACTGATGGACAAGGTTTTCGGCATGATCTCGCTCGGGTGCGACAAGAACCGCGTGGATGCGGAACGCCTCCTCGGGGAGATCGCACGGCACGGCTGCCGTGTGACGGACGATATTGCGGAGGCACAGGTGCTCATCGTCAACACTTGCGCCTTTCTGAATGCGGCGCGCGAGGAATCCATCGCCGCCGTGCTCGAAGGCAACGGATACCGCGGCGGCAAGCTCGAAAAGATCGTCGTCACGGGCTGTCTGCCCGAAAAATTCATAAAAGAGCTCTTTCCCGCGCTCACCGAGGGGGATGTATTTTTGGGCGTCAAGGATGCCGGCGAACTCTTCCCCGCCCTCGAACGCTCCTACCGCGAGGGACGCGTGAACGCCGTCGGCACGGGAACGGGGGAGAGAGGGGAACGCGTCGTCTCCACACTGCCCCACATCAAATATCTCAAAATTGCGGACGGCTGCTTCAACCATTGTACATACTGCCTCATTCCGAAGATTCGGGGCAAGTATGTCTCCTATCCCATGGAGGAGCTCGTCGCGGAGGCGCGCTCTCTCGGGCAGACGGACGAACTTGTGCTCGTCGCACAGGATACGACCCGCTACGGTGAGGATACGGGGGAAAATATTTTTGTTCCGCTCATCAAAAAACTTTCCGAACTTGACAACATCTGTCATATTCGATTGCTATACTGTTATCCGGAAGTGGTGAGCGACGCGCTGATCGCGGAGATTCGCGAAAATCCGAAGGTCATCAAGTACCTCGACATCCCGCTCCAACACTGCGAGGACAGGATCCTCCGCCTCATGGGGCGCAAGAGCAGGAAGGCGGACATCGTTGCGCTCATGCGGCGGCTGCGCGCCGAAGTGCCCGGGATCGCCGTCCGGACGACCTTTATCGCGGGGTTCCCCTCCGAGACGGAGGAGGAGCACGCCGCGCTGATCGACTTCCTCGGCGAGATGCGCTTTGAAAATTGCGGATTTTTCGCCTATTCGCGCGAGCCGGAGACCCCTGCGTACAAGATGGCGGGGCAGATTCCCGCCGCCACCAAGAAAAAGCGCGTGAGAGCGCTGTACAAGAAGCAGGCGGAGATCTCCGCGGAGCATTTGCGCGGCTATGTCGGCAAGACGCTCGAAGTCATCTGCGACGGCATCGACGGTGAAAGGGGCTGTTTCGTCGGCAGGGCGTACTTTCAGGCTTATGAGATCGACGGCGCGGTCTATTTTACGTCGCCCCGCGCGGAGCAGGGACGGCGGTACCGTGTCCGCATCACCCGCTCCGAAGATTACGATCTGTTCGGCGAAACGGTATAGCGTTTCGAAGAGGCAATCCATGAATTTACCCAACAAGATCACTCTGACGCGCATTTTTCTCATTCCCGTCTTTATCGCCGCGTTCTATCTCGACGTGTTTGCGGGCAGACCCTACCAATATCTCATCGCGGCGGGCATCTTTGTCCTTGCTGCGGGCACCGATTTTCTCGACGGCTACATCGCGAGAAAGTACGGCTTGGTCACGAACATGGGAAAGTTTCTCGACCCCATTGCCGATAAAGTGCTCGTCTCCACCGCGCTCATTCTGCTTCTCACCCGCCCCGCCGCGTTCGAAGTCTCCTTCTTCGCGGGATGGGGGACGGTATTCGCGGGCGTATGCGTCGCGGTCATTCTCGCGCGCGAGCTCATCGTGAGCGGCTTCCGCCTCCTTGCGGTGGAGCGCGGAATCGTGCTCGCCGCCGATAAATTGGGCAAGATCAAGACGGTGCTGCAAGACATCTCCATCGCTGTTTTGCTCGCATCCATGCCCTTCGTCGGGGACGGGAGCGTGGGGGACGCTTTCGCGGTCGCTGCGCTCACCGTATTCACGCTCGCCGTGGTCGCGACCGTCCTCTCGGGGGTCAACTATATCGTGAAAAACAGACAGGTTTTGAAAGACGAACCGAAGGAGCAGGCTTGAAATACGCGGCGGTCGTACTTTTCAACAACAAAAACTCGCTCTCCGCAGTCGATTACGTGCCCGTGACGGACGCGCTTCTCGCGGGCGGCGTCTTTCTCGACGAGGTGGAGATCTTGCCCTACGATAGCGACTACGGCATGGAGATCTCCCGCCTTGCGGCGGGTCGGGATGGCGTATTCGTCATTGCGGACGGCGCGCTGCATGCGAATGCGAGGCAAGCCGTCGAGGCGTGCGCGGGCGCAGCGTTCGAGGAGGAATGCGTGTTGGACGCAGGCAAAACGCTCTTCGCCGTGTTGCCGACGGGGGAACGCGGCAAGACTGCCGCCGTCTGCGGGCTCCTTCCGCGCATCAACGCGCGCAGGAACAACAGCTATCTGCGCATGATGCTCAGCACCGTCACGGCGCCGCCCGATACATTGCGCGAGGCGCTGGGCAAGGCGCGGGAAGCGGCGGGGGAGAGCCTCATGCTGCATGCGCGCGAACGGTTCGGTGTGTGCCGCATCGAACTCATCTACGACCGCGCGACCCCCAAGATGACGGCAGACGAGGTCGCCCGCATCCTTGCGGTGGAGCTCACCGACTATCTGTATTCGCTCGACGACTGTACGCCTGCCGAACGGCTCGTGGAGGCGCTCAAACTTCGCCGCATGAAGGTCTCCACGGCGGAATCTTTCACGGGCGGGGGCGTCGGACGCGCGATCGTGCGCGTTCCCGGCGCGAGCGAAGTCTTTTTCGAGGGGCTGAACACGTACGATGAGCGCGCGAAGATACAGCGGCTGGGCGTGCAGGAAAAGACGCTCCGGGAAAAGGGCGCGGTCTCCGCGGACGTCGCCTATGAAATGGCGGCGGGACTCATCCGTACGGGCGACTGCGACCTCTCGATCGCAACGACGGGGGCGGCGGGTCCCACTTCCCCGCAGGACGGGGTCCCCGTCGGGCTCATCTATATCGCCGTCGGCACGAAGGAGCGTGTCAGCGTGTTCCGTTTCCATCTTGCGGGCGACCGCGAGACCGTCACCGAGACCGCCGTCAATTACGCGCTCTTCCTTGCCTATAAAGAGTTGAAATAATGCAGTACAGCATGAAGGAGTATATACCATGAACGAAGAAAAACGCAAAGCATTGGACGCCGTTCTCGCACAGATCGAGAAGGCGTACGGAAAGGGCTCCATCATGAAGCTCGGAGACGATGCGGGCAATACCGATATCGAGGTCATCCCCTCGGGGTGTCTCTCTCTCGACCTTGCGCTCGGCATCGGGGGCTTCCCCCGCGGCAGAATGATCGAGATCTACGGACCCGAATCCTCGGGCAAGACGACGGTCGCCCTGCATGCGGTCGCCGAAGCGCAGAAGATGGGCGGAATCGCCGCGTTTGTGGACGCAGAGCATGCGCTCGACCCCGTCTATGCAAAGAAGCTCGGCGTCGACCTCGACGAACTTTATGTCTCCCAGCCCGACACGGGCGAACAGGCGCTCGATATCGTCGACGCGCTCGTGCGCTCCTCGGCGGTGGACATCATCGTCATCGATTCGGTCGCCGCGCTCACGCCCAAAGCGGAGATCGAGGGGGACATGGGAGATTCTCACGTCGGACTGCAAGCCCGTCTCATGAGCCAGGCGCTCCGCAAGCTCACTGCGATCGTGAACAAATCCAAGACGTGCGTCATCTTTATCAATCAGCTCCGCGAGAAGGTGGGCGTGATGTTCGGCAATCCCGAAGTCACTCCCGGCGGCAAAGCGCTCAAATTCTATGCCTCCATCCGTATCGACGTGAGAAAGATCGACACGCTCAAAGACGCGGAGGGGGCGGCGGGCAACCGCACGCGCGCGAAGGTCGTCAAAAACAAGCTCGCGCCTCCCTTCCGTCAGGCGGAATTCGACATCATGTACGGCGAGGGCGTCTCGCAGGAGGGGTGCGTCATCGACCTCGGCGTGCAGTACGACGTCATCAAGAAGAGCGGCGCATGGTTCAGCTATAACGACAACAAGGTCGCGAACGGCAGGGAAAAGATGAGGCAGTTCCTCAAAGATAATCCCGAGCTCATGGCGGAGATGATGGAAAAGATTCGTCTCGCAGCCAAGGGCGCGCCCGTCGAACAAGTAGCGGGAGTAGACGACGGCGTATGAAGCACCAATTCGTAAGAATCGCGGCGGCGAGCCCCCGCCTCAGAGTCGCCGACCCCGCGTATAATGCGGAAAGAATCCTCGAAGTCATCGAGGTGCAGAGCAAACAGGGGACGGAGATTCTCGCCTTCCCCGAGCTTTCCCTGTGCGGCTATACCTGCGGCGACCTTCTGTTGCAACAGACGCTTTTGAGCGGCTGCCGCGAAGCGTTGAAGCGGGTCGCGCAGGCGACGCGGGGCAAGCGGATGCTCGTATTCGTCGGGCTCCCTTTGGCGCTGCGCGGCAAGCTCTATAATTGCGCCGCGGCGGTCGCGAACGGCGAGGTCAAGGGCTTCGTCCCCAAGACCTATCTTCCGACTTACAATGAATTTTACGAGGTGCGCTACTTCACGCCCGCGCCCGAGCAAGCATTTTTCGTCGACTGGGAGGGCGGCTCCCTCGCCGTGAGCCGCAATCTCACGGTGCGCGAGAACACGACGGGCGTGCTCGTCGCCTGCGAGATCTGCGAGGATCTGTGGGCGCCCTGTTCGCCCTCTTCGGAGAATTGCAGGCGCGGCGCAAGCATCGTCGTCAACCTCTCCGCCTCCGACGAGACGGTGGGGAAGCGGGAATACCGCCACAAGCTTCTCGCCGCACATTCGGGCAAGAACGTCTGCGCCTACGTCTACTGCGACGCGGGCGAGGGCGAATCGACTTCGGATATGATCTTCGCGGGCAACAGCATGATCTATGAAAACGGGAACTGTCTCGCCGAGACCGCGCCCTTTTCGGGCGAGATCTGCACGGCGGAGGCGGACGTCGGCTTTTTGCTCGCCGAGAGGAGAAGGCTGAACACCTTTTCTCCGTCGCAAGAGGAGGGAATGACCGTTTCGGCAGACTTTTTCGCGGAGACCGATCTGCTCCGCACGGTCGACCCCACGCCCTTCGTCCCGCATGAAGAGGGGGAGAGACGGGCGCGCGCCGAACTCATTCTCGATCTGCAAGCGCACGCGCTCGCGCGCAGGATGTCCCATATCCATGCGAAAACGGCGGTGCTCGGCATCTCGGGCGGGCTGGATTCGACGCTTGCCCTTCTCGTCGCCTGCCGCGCCTTCGACCTTCTCGGCAAGCCGCGCGGGGACATCCTCGCCGTCTCCATGCCCGGATTCGGCACGACGCTCAAAACGAAAAACAACGCCAATGCGCTCGTGCAGGCGCTGGGCGCGACGATGCGCCAGATCAACATTTCCCAGACCGTTCAGCGGCACTTCAAGGACATCGGGCACGAGCCCGAGGATATGAACGCCACCTATGAGAACGCGCAGGCGCGCTACCGCACGATGATTCTCATGAATCTCGCGAACGAGACGGGCGGGCTTGTCATCGGCACGGGAGATCTCTCCGAACTTGCCCTCGGCTGGTGCACTTACAACGGCGACCACATGAGCATGTATGCCGTCAACTGCTCCGTCCCCAAGACGCTCGTGAAATATCTCGTGCAGACGGAGGCGGCGCGGCTCGGCGGCAGAGCGGAGCTCGTCCTCAAAAGCGTGCTGTCTACGGACATCTCTCCCGAGCTGCTTCCGCCCGACGAGGCGGGGAACATCGCGCAAAAGACGGAGGACCTCATCGGACCCTACGAACTCACCGACTTCTATCTATACCGCTTTTTGCGCCGCGGGGACGGACCCGCCAAGACACTCTATCTCGCCGAGCGTGCCTTCGGAGGCAAATATGACCGCGAGACCCTCAAAAAATGGCTGGTGAATTTCTATAAGCGCTTTTTCGCGCAGCAATTCAAACGCAACTGCGTGCCGGACGGCGTGAAAGTGGGCTCCGTCTCGCTCTCGCCCCGCGCAGACCTGCGCATGCCGTCGGACGCTTCGGCAGCTCTTTGGATCGCGGAGGCGGAAAGGCTTTGATCTTTCGCGCGATTTGTTTTGCATGCGCAAAACAAATACGCGCGAGCGAATTTACTGTTGCGCCTCAATGAACTTGGCTCCGATTGGATGTTTCAACGGACAGTAAGCCGAAAGGGTTCGGCAAATTGAGACGCCCACGGCGGAAGTGAATTCCGCCTAAGGCACAAAATTCAGAGTTTCGCGCGATTTGTTTTGCATGCGCAAAATAAATACGCGCGAGCGAATGGACGGTTGTGGTTTAATGGGCTCATTCGAAATGGGAAATGAGCGATGTCTATCTTCCCGAAAAAAAGTTAGCGGCTGCTAACTTTTTTTGTTTTTTTGCCCGCAAAACAGTTGACAAGGCGGTTTGGAATGTGATAAAATATGCACAGTTCGCAGATGCGAACCGTTTTTTCGGAAGTCGGTTCGCAGTGGCGAACAATATTTCGGAGATAGAGTTCGCAATGGCGAACCGACGCGCCGCAAGGGCGCGCCGAAGGAGATCGTAATATGCCGCTCATTTTGGCGCCCATCGGGCAAGAAGTACGCATTGTGCGTATCGCACTCGACGAAAAGACCACCAAGCATCTGCTCAATTTGGGCGTGCTTGCGGGGGAGACCATCACCGTCCTTTCGGCGAGCGGGGGGAGCACGGTCTGCCGTGTGAAGGAGGGGCGTCTCGCCCTTGACAGGCAGGTCGCTTCCCGAATCTTCGTAGCATGAAAAATGATCTTCTTTGGAGGTAATACAAAGCTATGGAAAAGAAACTCAATGAATTTTCCGTCGGCGAGAGGGGCGTAGTCAAGCTCGTCTCGGGCGAGGGAAGAATCCGCAGACGCCTCTTCGACATGGGCGTCACCCCGGGCGCGGAGATTCTTCTCCGCAAGAAAGCGCCTTTGGGCGACCCGCTCGAAGTCACCATCCGCGGCTATGAGCTCACGCTCCGCAAGACGGAAGCCGAGTTCGTTACAATGGAGGTGCGCGCATGATGAAGTTTGCTTTGGCGGGCAATCCCAACTGCGGAAAGACCACGCTGTTCAATCTTCTCACCGGTTCCACGGCGTATGTCGGCAACTGGCCCGGCGTCACGGTGGATAAGCGCGAGGGCACCTATAAGAGGGGAGAGGAACCCGTCGGCATCGTAGACCTTCCCGGCATCTATTCGCTCTCGCCGTACACGCCCGAGGAGGTCATCTCCCGCAACTTTATCCTCGACGAAAAGCCCGACTGCGTCATCAACATCGTGGACGCGACCAATTTGGAGCGCAACCTGTATCTCACGACCCAGCTCATGGAGATCGACGTCCCCGTCATCATCGCGCTCAACATGATGGACGCCGTTGAAAAGAGCGGGGACGAGATCGACGCGAAGGAGCTTGAAAAAAAGATCGGGCTGCCCGTCGTCGCCATCTCCGCGCTCAAAGGCGAGGGCATCAAAGAGCTCATGGACAGGGCGATCTCCTGCGCGAAAACGCCGCGGGCGGGGACGACCGTGCTCCACGATTCTCCGCTCGCCCACCTCGTGCGCGACGTCAATATCGCTCTCAAAGCCGCCAAGGTGGACGCGCCGCTCTTTCACGCGGTCAAACTCGCCGAAATGGACGAGATCGAGGTCAAAATGCACCCCGAACTCGTCAAAATGGTGGAGGAATTCAAGGCGACCTTTGAGGACGACACCTTCGGGAGCGACCTCGAAGCCGTCGTCGCGGACGCAAGATACAGATATATCTCCGCGAACTATTCCGCGGCATACCGCAAGAAGCATGCGGGGGAGAAGCTCACGAAGAGCGACAAGGCGGATAAGATCTTGACCCATAAGATCTGGGGCATCCCGATCTTTATCGTCATCCTGTTCTGCATCTTCCATCTGACGTTTGCGGAGGACTTCCTCTTTCTGAACGGCTGGGCGTCCCTTGCGGGAACGCCGCTCCCCACGCTCGCCGAACTCGGCTGTGACCCCGAAAACATCGGCGTGCAGCTACTCGCCTGCTTCTACGACGGCGCGGTATTCTCGCCCGGCGTGATGCTGCAAAACGTCATGGGCTGGCTGACGGGGCTCGTCGGCATGGGCTTCGAGCAGGCGTGCGCCCATGCGCCGCTGTGGCTCTCCGGGCTCGTTGTCAACGGCATCTGGGAAGGGCTCGCCGCAGTTTTGAGCTTCGTCCCGCAGATTCTCGTCCTCTTCCTGTTCTTCTCCATTCTCGAAGATTCGGGCTATATGGCGCGAATCGCATTCATCATGGACAGGGTATTCCGCCGTTTCGGGCTCTCGGGCAGGGCGTTCATGCCCATGATCATGGGCTTCGGCTGCTCCATTCCCGCGACGATCAACACCCGCACGCTTGCCGACGACAACGAACGCACATCGACGATACGCGTCATCCCGTTCTTCTCCTGCGGCGCGAAACTGCCCATCCTCACCGCGATCGCGGGCGCCGTTTTGGGCGCCGCGGACGCGCCGATGGTCGACCTCATCGTCCTCGGAATGTATGTGCTCGGCATTGCCGTCGCCGTCGCCAGCGTGCTCCTCATGCGCGCCACGACGATGCGCGGCGAAGTCCCGCCCTTCATCATGGAGCTCCCGCCCTATCATGCGCCGCTCTTCAAAGGGCTCATGATTCACCTTTGGGATAAGCTCAAACACTTCATCAAGAAGGCATTCACGATCATTCTCGCCTCGACGATCGTCATTTGGTTCCTCTCGCACTTCTCGTGGGATTGGCGGTACCTTGCCGACGAGGCGATGAACGAGAGCATCCTTGCGAGCATCGGCATGCTCATCCAGCCGATCTTCACGCCGCTCGGCTTCGGTTCACAGCTCGGCAGAGCGGCAGGCTGGGTGTTCGCCGTCGCCGCCATCACGGGACTGATCGCAAAGGAGAACGTCATCGCGACCTTCTCGACGCTCGCGGCTTGCCTCGTGGCGGGCTTCGAAGCGACGGAAGAGGGGGTCTCCGAGGTGCTCACCCTCATGGGCGAGACGGGCATCACCGTCCCCGCGCTCATCGCCTTTGTTGCCTTCAACATGCTCACCATTCCCTGCTTTGCCGCCTGCGCTACCGCGAGAGCGGAGCTGCCCGAGGGCAAGTTCAAGTGGACGCTCCTCTTCTGGGTCGCGACGTCCTATCTGGTCGCCTCGGCGATCTATCTCATCGGCAGTTGGTGGTGGACGTCCTTCCTCTTCGCCGCGGCAGTCGCGGCGGCGGTGACGGGCATCGTCATCTGGAACAAAAAGCACCCCGTGAAGAAAGACGAGGCACCCATGTCCGTGATCGAGGCGCAAAAAGAAGTCGCGGCAAGCGACAGTGAGGGGCAGTCATGACGTGGTGGGAAATTCTGATCGTCATCGCGGCGGCGGCATTCGTCGCCATTGTGATCGCGGTCTCGCTCTACCGCAGGTCGCAGGGAAAATCTTCCTGCGACTGCGGCGGGAACTGCGAGGGCTGCGCGGGATGTTCCGCGCGCGCACGCAAGCCCCGCGACAAAAAGTAACTTTGCTCATCCTACGATCTCCATAAAATCTTCGTAAAAGGCTCTCCGTTCGGAGAGCCTTTTACGGTTTATGAAAGCATTTGTTCATTCGATGGCTTTGAGGGATTCGTTCATGCGGATGCGGGAGATCTTCCACCGCAAAACAAGGGTCACGAGGAAGGTGAAGAGGAGGGACATCACGGGCGCTACGAACCAAACGTAGACATTGATGGCGGCGAGGGACCCGAGGGACATCAAAGAGAACACAAAGGCGCACAGGAGCGCTCCGAAGGGGATGCCGAGCAGAATGCCGATCGCGCTCGTGATGTAGATCTCGCGATAGACGTACATGGCGACCTCTTTGGTGTGATAGCCGAGTACCATGAGGGTCGCGAGTTCCCGCTCCCGCTCGGAGATGTTGATATTCGTGAGCGTATAGATGACGACGAAGTTCAGAAGCGCGGCAAAGAGGAGCACGACGATGCCGACGCCGATCATTGCCGCCGTCCCGATATCCTGGAAGATACAGCAGTCGAGCACGGCGAGCCCCGCGAGCACGAGTCCCGTCGATGCCATGACGGCGATGACCGTCATCGCAAAGCGCACCTTGAAGCGCAGCACGTTGCGCAGCGTGGACTTGTATTTGAACGAGAGATGATTCCACAGCAGGGGAATGTGCTCCAAGATCACTTTTTTGCCCGGCTTCGGCGTCTTGGGGCGGAGGAGCGCCGCGGGCCAAATGCGCGTCATTTTGTGACCCGCGATGAGCGTCGCCGCCACGGTCGAGACGAGAATGATACTCGCTACGATCATAAAGAACGCCACGGATCCCCCCGCAGGGAAGGGCGGCATCGCAAAATTCCAAGTGAAATTGATGTAGATGATGTAGGCAAGCCCGATGCTCGCCCCGTATCCGCCCGCCGCGCCGAGGACGGTCCCGACCGCCGCAAACAGGAGATATTTCGTAAGAATTTTCGGGGCGGAGTACCCGAGCGTGGACAGGCAGGCGATCTGCGCCCGTTCCTCTTCGAGCAGGCGCGTCATCGTCGAGAGCACGACGAGCAGCGTCACGAGCACGAATACGACCATGAGCGCATAGCCGATCATTTCGACTTTTTCCGCGTAGGTGTCATAGGATTCGAAGGTAAAATTTTCATGCAGGGTGAGGATTCCGAGCTTGGCGTTCTCCGTGAGCAGATCGTCGAACTCCGCCTCGACTTTCGCCTTTTCCTCCGCGAGCGCGGTTTCATACCTGTCGGAAAAGAGGGAACCGCTGTCCTTCAAGGAGGGCAGGGAGAGGTACAGGCTGTTCGCGGGGAAGGACGCCGTTTGTCCCATCACGGAGAACGTCTGCCCCGTGATGTAAAAGACGGCGCCGAGCTCCTCGTATTCGTCCTCTTCTCCCTCGACCGCAAAGGTGCTCGGGTCCTGCCGCACGGCGAGGTGGAGGGGATTTTCGACGATGCGCGTGACGACGTAAGCGTATTCGTTCCTGTCCTCGATCGCGCCCATCGGGGTTTGGACGGCAACGGCAACATTCGCTCCGAGTTTGTCTCCGAGGCGGAATCCGCAAAGCTGTTCGGTGCCGCGCTCGACGGAGACCGGGATGAGCCCTTCTTCAAGGGGCTCCGTGCTCTCTTCGAGCACGGTGAGGCGGTTTTGGCGGAAGAGATCTTCTTCGCTGTCGAAGAAGTACGCGCGGACGATGCCCGCATCGCCGAGTCCCTCGAAGTCCACATCGATCGTGACGGGGAAAGAGCTCTCCGTGCGCGTCTGCGTAAACGTCTCTCCCCCGCGGAACTCGATCATGCCGCCCGCCGTGACCTCATAGCCGAGCGCTTCGAAGGCGTCTGCACGCTCCGAGAGGTCGTCCTCGCCCCGGATGATGAAGTCGCTCACGTTCTTCTCCCGGTACACTCGGTCGAGGGCGGACATCATCTTGTCCGTCGCCATCCCGATGCCCGCGGAGAAGCCGATGCTGATGAGCACCATCAAAAACACGGAGATAAAGCGCGTGATGTGCCGTTTGAACATGCGCGCGAATGTTTTGAGATACGTTTTCACCACTCGATCTCCTCAACGGGGACGGGATGTTCGTTGCGCTCGATGCGCTCGATCTCGCCGCTGCGGATATGCAGAACGACGTCCGCCATGTCTTTGAGGGCGGCATTGTGCGTGACGACGACAACGAGCCGCTTCTGCGCCCGCGAAACATCATAGAGCAGTTTGAGAATCTTCTTGCCCGTCGCATAGTCGAGCGCGCCCGTCGGTTCGTCGCAGAGCAGAAGTTTGGGATTTTTTGCGATCGCGCGGGCGATGGACACGCGCTGCTGTTCTCCGCCCGAGAGCTGCCCGGGGAAGTTCCCCATGCGCTCGCCCAGCCCGACCTCTTCGAGGACGTGCCGCGGGTCGAGCGGGTCTTTGCAGATCTCGATGGCGATTTCCACGTTTTCCAGCGCAGTCAGATTGGGCATGAGATTATAAAACTGAAAAATAAATCCCACATCGTTTCTTCTGTATTCGGTGAGCCCTTTGCGGTCGAGCGAGGTAATGCACTTCCCGTCGAGCACGATCTCTCCCTCGGTCGCCGTATCCATGCCGCCGAGCAGGTTCAAAAGGGTGGTTTTCCCCGCCCCCGAGGAGCCGAGAATGACCGCAAACGTGCCGTCGTCAAGGTCGAAGGAAACGTCTTTTAAGGCGTCCACCTTGACCGAACCGGTGCTGTACTGTTTCCCTACATTGCGCAGTGTAAGATATCCCATACTTTTTCCCGCTTTGTTTATTCCTTAATATTCTGTCGATATTATAGCATATTTCGCGAGGTTTGTAAATTGTCTCGGGGCAAAAAGCTCCGGAATCAAAAAATAACAAAAATCGGACGCCGTGCGGCGGCAAAAGGGGAGAGATCCCTGTTTTTGAACGATGAGAATTTCGTCAACCGCAAAAAAATTCTCAAAATGCAAGAAAAAACACTTGACTTTTTTCCGTCTTTATACTATGATATACAAGCGTTGTGATTTGCCGAGCCGAAGCACGGGCCTTTAGCTCAGTGGTCAGAGCAGTCGGCTCATAACCGATCGGTCCGCGGTTCAAGTCCGTGAAGGCCCACCA
>CANQOB010000037.1 GCA_947625385.1 uncultured Clostridia bacterium | reverse complement strand
GATACGTTTGTGAACGCAATTTACCTCTACGACGATTATGCTCTCATCACCTGCAACTACAAGGACGGAACAATTCGGATCTCGTTAGAGGAAATCGAGCGTTCGGATTTGTTATCAAATGGTGTACCAACGTCCGCCCAAGCCAAACGGCTTGGGCGGACGTTGGTTTTTCTATTAGTGCAACAGATTTGAGATCAAGTTCAAAGAAAAGTTGCAGGGTTTAGAAGGGAAAGGAATTTTCTTGCACGAACAGCCCGCCGAGGGGGCTGTTCGATTGCTTTAAGTATTTATATCTGTTTCAAATTTATTTCTATTACAAATAACCCATCTCTTTCAGGCGCTTGGCGTGGTAGTAGAACGTACTCCGTTTGAGGCCCAGCTTGCACAAGGCATTTTTGATCGGAACCGCACCCTCAAAATAGGACTGCACAACAGAAATAAATTCGGAAGAATACGCGGTTTCCGGTCTCCCGAACTTCACGCCGCGTCGTTGTGCTGCCGCAATCCCTTCGCGCTGACGCTCCTTGATATTCACGCGCTCGTTTTCGGCGACGAAGGATAAAATTTGCAACACGATGTCCGCGATGAATTTCCCCACGAGCGTATCCGATCTTGTCCGCGTATCGAGAAGGGGCATATCCAAGACGACGATGGCGGCATGGATGGTATTCGTGATGCGGTTCCATTCCTCAATAATTGCCGTGTAGTTGCGACCCAAGCGGTCGATGGATTTGATAAAGAGGGTGTCGCCCTCTTTTAATTTTTTCAGCAGTTTTTTATAGTTCTCCCG
Organism: uncultured Clostridia bacterium; assembly: GCA_947625385.1. Lineage (GTDB taxonomy): Bacteria > Bacillota > Clostridia > Christensenellales > Borkfalkiaceae > Gallimonas. The sequence continues at coordinate 16,123 of CANQOB010000037.1, read as the reverse complement.
TTCAAAATTTTTACCGCTCTTTTTATCGACAAAGATGAACGCATCGGCGATGCCGACGGCATGGAAGGCGTCGAGCTGGCGTGCAACATTCTGGTCCTGCGCCGAAACGCGCGCATAGGCATACGTTTTGTTCATGAATTTCACTCCTTTTTTGCAGATATGTACTCAAAAGGATAACATTTCTCTATGGAAACGGCGTTCCGCGACGAGCAAATCATGAAAAAATATTGAACCATACAAAAAAAGTAGAGATTTCCCGATAGGCGGAAAATCCCCACTTGTATACATAGTGATTATAGCATGTCGGCATTTTTCTGTCAAGAAAATGCTGTCAAGAAAAGCCTACCTAAGTTGGACAAACGGCAGACAAATCATACGCCTAATTCGCCGATTGTCCGCCAAAGAGGCGATCATGAAGAAAGTTCAACTCGGATTTATCATAGTGCTGGTCTTTTTGATCGGCGTCGGCGCGGGGCTTCTCGTCTGGCTCCTGCATTCCAACGACAATTTTGTGCAGGACGTCGAGCTGGAAAGCGAGGGCGTGACGACCAAAGAACTTGCCTATTCGGCGGAAAATTTTCTTCCCGGCGATACGCGGGAATACGCCCTCACCGTGCATTGTGCCGAGGCGGGGGAGTTTTCCGTGTCCTTTTCCTCAAAGAGCACGGGAACGGGCGTGCTGTGGCAGTACCTTGACATCGAGATCGTCTACGGCGAACTCTCCAAAGAAGTTGCCTTTGCCGAACTCTTCGAGGGTTCTGCCCTGAATTTCGACGTCACTTTGGAGGAAGAGGTCCCCATGCGGTTCACGATCCGCTATAAGATGCCGCTCGGCGTCGGGAATGAAGCGCAGAAGGAGCGGGCGGACTTCGTTCTTCTCATGACCGCCGAAAGGAAGTAGTTCGGATGGCAGACAGGAAGAAAGCAAAAAAGGTTCTCGGGATCATCGGCACCGTTCTTTTGTACCTCTTCATGGCGCTGTGTTTTGCCGCCGTCATTCTTACGATCTTTTCGAAGAGGAACGACGACGGCGCCGTGAGCATGTTCGGGCATGAGATGCGGATCGTCCTCTCGGGTTCGATGGAAAAGAGCGACATGACGGACGTGAGCGGATATCGGATCAAGGATATTCCCGTGAAGAGCCTCATCATCACCGAAAATGTGCCGGAGGATGAGGAAAAGGCCGCCGCGTGGTATGCGGAGCTCGAAGTCGGCGACGTGCTGACGTTCCGATACCTCGTCGGAGGCGGGCAGGAGACGATCACGCACCGCATCATCGCCATCGAGCCGCAGAGAAATGGCTTTAAGCTCATCCTGCGGGGCGACAACAGAACGGAAAACGAGGGCGAGCAGGTCATCTATACGGACGAGGCGACGAACCCCGAGCCTGCGAATTATGTGATCGGCAAAGTCGTGTTTACGAGCTCCTTCCTCGGGAACATCGTCTACATCCTGCAACGCCCGATCGGGATCGCGCTCGTCGTGATCGTCCCCGCCGCGATCATCATCCTATTTCAAATTATTCGCATCATCAGCGTGTTCAGCGCGGAGCGGCGGAAGAAAGAACAGGCGCGCGAGACGGAAAAGAACAACGAGATCGAGCTCTTGAAAAAGCGCCTCGCCGACCTCGAACAGGAAAAGGGCAGAGAGGAAACGGTGCCTGCCGAGAGCGCGCCCGAGGCACCCATGTCCGAGGAAGAACTTCCAAAAACGCAAGAGGGCGGTACCATGTCCGAGGATGCGGTTTCGCAGAACGAGGACGTTCGCACCGACATAACAGCTTCCGCGGAAGCGGCGCCCGACGCGGCGCAATCCAATTCAGGGTCCGACGGGGATCTCCCCGCTGACAAATCTTCAAAGGAGGAATGAAGAATGAGGCTCGCCATCATCATCTTTTTGTGGATCGTGGCAGCGGTATGTCTCTTTACGATCGCCGTCGTCATCTACGACCTTGTGGTCGCGTCGCGGGAGCGAAAGGAGCAAAAGGCCCGCGAACAGGCGAAGAGAGCGGCAAAGGCGAAGGCCGAGCGCGAAGCGAAAGCCGCCGCGGCAAAGGTAAAAGCGACGGCGCCCGCAAGACCCATGCCCGCACCCATGCCCATGCCTATGCCCCCGCCCGCGCCATACACCATGCCGCCGCCGGGCGTTCCCGTGGCGCCGATCGCGCCCGTCCCGATCGTGCCCATCGTGGCGCCCATGCCCCCGCCCGTTCGTCCCGCACCCGTGCAGACGCAGACGGGCAAGAAACCATGAAGGAAACGCGGAAAACGCGCTCCGAAAATAAAAAAAGGAGGTAAATATGGAAAAAGCATCACGAAAGCTGCTCCTCGCATTTCTGACGATCGCCGTCTGCATTGCGCTCCTTATCGGGGGCACATATGCCCTTTTCAGTGCGCAAATCGGCGTCGAAAATCATCTCGTCGCGGGAAACCTTTCTGCCACGCTCGTGCGCGAAAACCTTGAAACGGTCAGCCTCGCCGAGAACGGGCACCTGACAAGGACGACGAACGGCGAAGATAAAGACTTCACGAATGCGGGGAAGAACAATCTTTTCGACCTCGAAGAGGGCGTAAAGATCGCTCCCGGTTGCAGGTTCACCGCGGACATGGTCCTCACGAATAACGGCTCCGTCGCGTTTTCGTATTGGATCGAAGTGAAGCTCAAAGGCGACAGTAACGTGCTCGCCGAACAGCTCAAAGTCACCGTGAAAACGGGCGAGACGCAGACCGAGAAGTTCCTCAAAGACGGGCTTTCCGTCGGGAGCGAAGCGGATGGCATCGGCGTCGTCGAAGTCGGCGCAAACGCGCAATTTTCCGTGAGCGTGGAGTTTCTCGATCTCGATACCAACAACGATGCGCAGAACCAAACCGTCGAGTTCGATTTCGTCGTCTATGCACTCCAAGATGCGGCTGTCACCCCCGCCGCATGACGCTCTTGCCCACCCCTCGAGGGGTGGGTGTCACCAAAGGTGACGGAAGGGGTGTTCCTCAGAACGACACCCCCTCAGTCGCGCAAGGACAGCGCGACAGCTCCCCCTCAAGGGGACGCCAAGTAACAACCAAGTCACTCAACATCTAAATCTAAAAATCAAAAAAATTTTATAAGGAGAAAAAACAATGAAAAAGACAACCAAAGTCGTATTGGGTTCTGTCATGACGATGGCGCTGTGCGCCTCTCTCATTGCAGGCTCGACCCTCGCTCTCTTCTCGAGCAAAGACGACGTCAACATTGCCATTACCTCAGGCAAAGTCGATGTGAAAGCAACAGTCGACAATCTGACGATTGCCAGCGAACTTCCCGGGGAATCCCTTGATTATAAAGCCCTCGGAAGCGCAGAGCTTACCATTGATGGCGACGTCGTCCTCAGCAATTTCGCCCCCGGTGATTATGCCAACGTCGACATCAAAGTCACCAACAATAGCACCATTTTTGTAAAATGGAATCTCACGGTGAGCCTCGGGGAAGGAAGCAGCGAGGAGTTGTACAATGCCCTTGATTTTGAAGTAACGTCCAAAGAGGGGACATCCCCCGATCTTCCACTTATCGATGTTACGCAAAATCGTAAGGAATCCAAGTGGTATACCCTCAACGCCGCCACGGAGGGCGAGGAAGAGGTGATCGATCTCAATGTCAAGATCTCTTTCCCTCAAGAGGTAAACGATCCGGATCTCATGGATAAGCAGTGCACGATCGACCTCGCCGTCAATGCAATTCAGGGCAACGCGCAAACGGTAGACCCTGTTGCCATGGCCTATAACGTCTCCGAGCTGAATGACCTCACCAAACTCAGCCCCGAGGAGCTTGAGGAACTCTCCGTGATCAACCTGCTCAATAACCTTGAGATCAAAGAAGGTGAAGGCCTCGGTAATTGGACTGTCCTCGGAACCGACGAGCATCATTTCAAAGGCGAATTCATCGGCAATGGTCTCACCATTACCTATGCGGGCGACACAGATCCCACGCAGTTCCTCGCAGGACTTCCGCAGGGCGGCACCATGCCTGCAGATACGACACCTCCTACCGTTAAGAACCTCACCGTCCGCAACGCGCTCGACTTCGGAAAGCAGGCCAAGTGGGATAACAGCGGCGCAATGAGCTATACCTATCAAGTCAACAATTTGAAGGGCCTCGAAAAATTCCGCGACCTTATCAATGATAATGCCGAGACGGCTTACCCCTTCACGGGCGAGACGGTCGAGCTCACGCAAGATATCGATCTTGAAAACAAGCCTTGGATCCGAATCGGTGTCAGCGGTAACAATTATAAAAAGTTCGGCGGCACTTTCAAGAACCACGATCTTTACGAGTTCAAAAATGTCGTCATCGGCAAAGTAGAGAACGGCGAAACGGTGAAAGACACTGCTTACGGATTCGGTGAGATCTTCAACACACTCAATTCTAATGGTTCGTATACAAATTGCATTGCACCCGGCGCGGAAATCAACTGTATCGTGCGCAACGAGGGCGATTTCGAACAGGTCTATACATGGAGAAATTATCAGCTCAATAAAACGCCTTATACGTCATATTCCTCTCGGAAATGGAATATCTACAACGAAGAAGGATATAAACAGCTCATCTATTCTATCACCGGCTATGAAACACTTGTGGGTCACAACAGCTCAACGCCTACGCATACGAAGATAAATTTCGAAGGGCAAACGGTCACCCTCAAGACGAACCTCGTCTTCGATCAATTCAGCCCGTTGGATTATCTTGGCGGGACTACCATCTTCTCGGGAACGTTTGACGGCGGGAACCATACCATCACATATCGTTCGATCTATGGATCTCAATTGGAGTATGGCCGTCTCGTCAAAGAGGATAACGCAAAGGCGATCGTCAAGAATTTGACGCTTATCTGCAATGACGCAGTTCTTGCCCCGCTGGGCGGACGCACGACCTCGTATGACAGCAATGGAAAGTTCCATGATGTTGCCTATGAAATCAGCTCCTTCGAGCAGCTCAAAGCCTTCCGCTACGCCGTAGATAATGGGGTCAGTTTCTTTAAGGAAACGGTGATGCTGACGGAAGATATCGCGTTCCCCGAAGGCGAGTCTTGGAAGCCAATTGGCACTGCTAATGCTTCAGGCGAGAAGTGCTTCCAAGGTATTTTTGACGGGGCAGGACACAAGATCACCAACTTCTCTTCAGAAGCATATGGCGACGGAAGTATGGATGTATTCGGCCTGTTTGCATCGTTAGAATATGCGACGATCAAGAACCTCTATCTGGAAGGAACTATCAATGTTGAGACAGATAAGACCATGGTGGGCGTTGGAGCGTTTTCCGGCATGGTAGGTCGTTCTGTAACGTTCGAGAATTGCGTTTCGGCTGTCGATATTATAGTCACAGTTACCGGCACAAACGATATCCCCATGATGATGGTAGGTGTCGGCGGGTTTATTGGTGAAGCAGGACGATTCACAAATACGTTGACGTTCACAAATTGTCTCGTAAGCGGAGATATCACTGTCAATTGCAATAACCAAACGGTTGACGGAACAAGTATGAGCGCGATTGGTGTGGGCGGCTTCTTCGGCTTTGACCTGTATTCGCAAATCAAAATCAATGCGACGGCTTCTTTGTTTACTGGAATGATCACTACAAATGTGGAATCCGCGATCTGCGGTGCGATCGTGGGTAGCGGTTTGCTCAACGGTTCGTTGAACGCTACTTATACCAATGTGTACACGACCGCGCAAGCACCCGCTGACTATGAGAGCGGCGTGACGAAGATCGACGAAGCGCAAGTAGGCAACAAGGAAAGCTATGCGGGGTTCAACTTTGACGACGAGGATAGCGCATGGACGTGGGACGAAGAGAATTCCTGCCCTGTTCTGAAAGCGTTCCAACCGAAGGACTAATCACACCCAACTAAGCGCTCTTTCTCCTTGGAAGCGCAAAGTTTCAAACAGCAGCCGAGGGCAATCGCCCTCGGCTGTTCCTCTATCCTCGGACAAATCTTCACGCAACCCATGCTTGAAAAGTCAAGCATTTTTTTAGAATTTTTTTCGGAAATTCAAAAAAATTTTTGAGAGAATGATAAAATGCCCGTCGGAGGGGAAAATTCGGCGGGGATTTTGCTTTTTCATACCCCCAAGAGGGTATGAAAAACAGACTCGAGACGGAGAAAAGAAAAAATCAAGTACGTCAAAACAGCCGTCTTTCGGCGGCTTGAATGTTTTTTTGAAAGTGCACTTTCAATTATGCGACGATCGCGCGAAGCTGTTCTTCAAACTTCTCTACACTCGTTGCATATCCGAAGATCTCCCGCGGATAATGATTCACCCAATCTTCGACGGCCTGAATCGTCTCCTCGCTGATCGTGGTCAAATCCGTCCCCTTCGGAATAAGACGCCGTATCTCACGGTTCATCCGTTCATTGCTTCCGCGTTCACACGAAGAATACGGATGACAATAGAACACACTCGTCCGCTTGCCACCGTAAATAGATTTTTCGAGAGCGGCGAAGTCAGAGAACTCGGACCCATTGTCAACAGTGATACTCTTGAATACTTTTCGGAAATTCTTTCCGAACCGCTTTTCAAGTTTGTTGACGTACCGCACGATCGTTGCCGCCTTATGGTCGGGCATTTTGAAGATGATCTCGTAGCGGGTGAGGCGTTCCGTAAAGGTCAAGAGCGTGTCCTTGGAAAACTTTCTGCCAAGCACGCAGTCCATTTCCCAGTGGCCGAAAGTGATACGTTCGGCGATCTCGGCAGGACGTTGTTCAATGCTCGTCCCACGCGGAGGACGCTTTACAGTTGCACGTTGATGATGTTTCTTCAACGACACATCACGCATACTGATCCGCGTGAAGATGTATCCCGATCGGATATACCGATAGAGCGTTGTTTTGCTGATTGACGTGCGGAATTGACCCTGCCGCTTGATTTCGCCCAACGCCGCGCAGGGGGAAATCTTGCCATCGACCACACGACGCTCGATTTCATGCACGAGGGCAAAGTCATTCCCGATTTTAAGCGGCGCACCGTGGGACGATTGATTCAAGCGGTATTTGTATTCCGCCATGTCCGCACTGTATGTGGAAAACGTCTTATACCCTTTGAAGTCGCCATAGACATCATAGAGTCGCTTGCGTTGCACACACTCACCGCGTTTCAGTTCGTTGTAGATCGTCGCAAGGCATACGCCCAACTGCTTCGCGATCTGCTTCTTATGCAAACCCGCTTTCAGCAACGTCTCCAACTGCCGACGCTTCGTCAATGTCAGATCTTTTGTTCCTTTCCGTTTCATTGTACGTTCACCTTCCTTTTTCAGTATAGTTAAAATCAGACCGTCACTTGATTGATTTTCAAAAAATTTGTATACAAAACCCGATAGGGGCTGTTACGCGACACCTTGACACTATACGAGCGCCGCGCTGACGCGCGGCGGTGTCAAGGTGTCGCGTTTTCACCGACCGACAGCCCGCTTTCAGCACACAAAAAGGCGGCTTTTGCGCTAAACCGCTTGCAAAAAGCCGCCTATAAATTTTGTTGTGCGGGATCTGAAAGCAAAGAAAAGCGTTTGGCCGTATCCTTTTCACTTTTCGGACAAACGCAAAAAACGCCATATGGAAGCCACTGGCGCAAGACCGCAATTACATTGTATTTTCCCGCTTATGCCACGTATCGTGGATTACAGAGCAGGTCATATACCGTCATCTGACGGCGTTTGTAGCCCATGATATCTCGTTCCCAAGAAATTACATTATCCCAAAGAATATACTTCGTGCCGTAATCCTGCATTTCGGTAATAATATCTTCGTCATCGAGTTCCCGATAGATCTCCGTGGGTATACCCCTGCTGTACACAATGCGTTCGCCTGTCTTGCCGATGTACTTCAAAATATAGTCCAGCGTCCGTCCGAGCCTCAGTTCCATGTCATTCAACTCCTCAAAATCGTTTCTTCCGAATCTGTTTGCAAAGAAATCGTTCTCATGCCGTGTCTGCATTCTGCCCTGTGCCGTGCTGTAATCCCTTTCTTCCGTTATCGTGCCGATCATCTCCCCGTCGGGGACATAGAGAATGCCATGAAAATGCAGGCGTCCCGTTTCGGGCGCACGCTCGAACACACCCATGTAACGCCACCCACGCCGCGTATGGAGATGGGAGAGGCATACGCGCACACGCTTGCGAAAGGTCTCTTCACATTGCTTCCCGTCATCATAAGTCAGCGTAAAGAAGAAGTTCCAACGGTTCAGATACCCTTTCCGGCGGAACCGTTTTTTGCGTGCGTATAGATTTCGGCATGCCTTGTCGATTTTGTCCGATATATAGTCGTCAAGATCGGGACGGTCAGCGAAGAGTTTTTCGAGCTCCGCCCTGATATAGGCCGTGAGCTCGTCCCCGCGGAGCTCCTTTTCCATAGCCGCGCGGTATGCTCCGTCAAAGAGAATGTCGATATCATCTTTTGACGTCTTATGCGGGACGGGCTTCGCCTGTGACCGCACACACCGCGTGGCGATATAGTGGCCGCCGTCGTTGTAGATCTTATAGATCTTGGACGGTTCTTCGAAGAAAGGGAATGGACAGTTCTCCCAGCTATCCGCGGCAATCGTTGCGTTCATCTCTGTTTACCTCGCTTTTCTGCGCCGCGCCCTGCAAGCCCGAACGGAACACAGGCCTGCTGTTCGGCGTTCCTCGGTTTTTCCCGAAAGTTGCAAGGGCGCAACTGTCGGAAAAAACCGAGGGTTTTGAAAGTGCACATTCAATTTTTGCGTTTTTCAACTTTTTTACGGGAAATCGGTTGACATTCTCTCTGAAGTTGCGTATAATGAAATCAGGTAAGCGGTTTTGAACGCGCTTACACCTGCCGTCGAGATAGCGGCATTGCCCCGAGCGGTCAGTCTCGGGGATCTTTTTTGCCCCGAAACTTTTTCATCTTCTTTTGATTTTCCCGCATGGGCTTTGAGTGATACATCACCGTATCATAGATCGAGTTCATATCCTCACGCGACACATCCATATTGGGATGATTTTCTTTGAACTTTCGATTTACCCGAATGGGCTTGCCCTCGTCGTCCTCGATCTCAACGTAATGCTTAAAATATGATTGCCCCTGTTGATACTTCGTCAACCTCGTGCGGTTCTTTCCCGAACGGGAAGAGAACGGCACAACGGCAAGCTCATTCCGCTCATTTGCCTCGATCACGACGACGGGGCGTTTTTTTGTAGATGACGTTTTTTTCTTTCCCAAAAAATTGTCATACGTCGTCAATGTCCTGCCCTGCGGAACCTTGCCGCCCGCAGTTCTCCCTCGATTCTTTTTCTTGCTCATAGGTCACCTTCAACTTAAATGATCATCTTTCTTTACGCCCGCGGGCCAAATACTTTGCGCGATTATTCGCCTTTGCCCGCGTTTTATAGCCGTATTCGCCCTGTGCCCACCGTCCGTCATTCACGTCAAACCCACGGCCGACAACAAAATCCGATGCCTGCGGCCGCTCAATGACCGCGTATAAACGGCCATTACCCGCTTTGTGCATGTTGACGACCCGCCAACCGTGTTCAGCATAAAGATGATTCTTTTTCGTGTAATCATATTTCTTTTTTGCCATAAAAATATCTCCTTTGCGGTCTTTCCCGCTGTCTGAATTTTTCTATCAATCCGCAATCGCGGAATCGATGTCGTGTTGGAAATGAGAATGCTGGGCGGAGCGTTCCTCTGCCGTGGCCATAACATCGGCGTACTCTCTGAGGTCATCGAGACCCACTTCGTTCAATTCTCCGTGAGCCTCGAAGATCGCGCTCATGCAGTCCGTAGCGTACCGCCGCGCGTACACCTTTTTGCTCTGCCTGTACCATGTACAGTCGCGGAAATCTCCGTCCTTCGTGCCCCGCTCCACGCGCACCGTCACCTTTTGACAGCCGTAGAGGCTGTAAGTCCTCTCCCTGTAATTGGACAGCTTCGCCGCAAGGCCGTGCACAAGATACATGAGCAGGGTGGAATCTCCGCGCACATGCCGATACTGCAGATAGAAATCGTCATGCTTCCCGAGGACAAACCCCACAAAGAGATCTGCGAGCCAATACGGGGCCCAAAACGGAAGCACGGGAAGCATTTCGCCCTTCTCCCTCAGCTCCACCGTGTCGCCAAGCTCGAGATAGTCGGCGTTCAGAGAGCCCGTTCTCTGAAGGTCCCCGATGATATGGACAAAGACCCTGTTCGCCACGACACAGGCATGCCGTGACATTTTCATGCAGGTATTGAAGAGGTCGTTGAGCTGGTTGCATTCCTTGGAGCTTGCCTTGGTCTCTTTGAGCGTGGGGGCATTCTTCCGTTCCTTGTCGATCTCTGAAATAACGTACACCCCGAAGCCATAGGCGTAACGGTTGGGATTCTCGTCGAGCATGCGCTTGCCCAAACGGAGCATGTCGAAGTCGAGGATGTGGGCATAGCGCGAGCCTTCGAGCGTACTCTCCCGCGCAAAGAAATCTGTGTCCCACAGTGGCAGGTTCCCGAGGTCCTCGGCCTGTTTATCCGAACGAATTGAGTAATTTGCAATAAGATAAGAACTCTGCACCGTATAGATAAAATAGGCAAGGGCATGGTCCTCGATTGCCTGCCAGATGTCTGTGAGACACAGCTTGTTGTCATAAGTCATGCCGTACCGCTCAAAGTCATAGCCGAAGAGCTTCTCTTTCGAGGGATACTTTTCGAAACGTTTCCGCTTCATCAGGATCCACCGCCGTACGCTCCACACGTCATAGCACTTATGGTCGTATACCGCCCGCCTGAGCCATGCCTCGAACGTGGGCCACGGGAAATAGGGGAAGTGGGAATCCGTCTCCATGAGAATGCCGAGGGCATCGTCGAGGATCTGGACTTCATAGGAGAGAGCGGCGTCCGTGATCCATAGCGTTTTTCCGACGCCCGGGGGCCCGAACGCCGAGAGAAATACGCCTCTTTCATTCAGAAAGCCTCTGTTCCGCCGTTCGTTGCGGTGCAAGATCTTCATCGCCCTCCGCCGCGCAAGAAACCCGAGAAGCAGCACAACGAAGACAGCCCATACCCACAGCGGCACGAATGCAAAGAGCGGATACAAGTCCATAATGAGCTTGTATATCTGACGATACAGATTCCCGAAGTCAAAAGAGAAAACGAAATAGAAGTAGAATGCGAAGAACTCGAGAAGGACCGTGAAGCCGTTGAAGAAACAGATCCACATCGCGGCCCATAGCACATAATACGGCTTATGCTCCCGCACAAAGCCGAAAAAGCCCTTCAACCATGCCTTGACGGGACGATACGTCACATCCGAAACGCGTTTGAAGGCCTTGAGCGGCCGCGATTCCTTTGCATAATCGTTATTGTACGTCTTGATGTATCGTCCGACGAGCAGGCGAAGAAGGATCACAAGCCCGAGAAGAGGGATAAAGGCAATGATGAAGATTTTCGCTGCTTGCCCGAAAAAGGACAAATATCCGAGGAAGTTTTCCATATCCGCCCACTTCGACCAATACAGGCCGAATGACGCCTTGAATGCTTCCCAACTCTCGGGCAAAAAGATTGCGGGCGGGTCCTTCGGCAATGTGTTGACGGTGGGCGTAAAACCATACGGGAGCCCGAAGAGAACACAGAAGTAGTACGCCACCGAAAGGCCGAAGTCTCTCCCCGCCTCGAGCAGACGGAAGAACGCACTACGGAACACAAAGATCCCGAGGAGCACAAAGCCGAGGGTGACGGCAATACAGAGATAGTGGCGGTAATCGATACGGCGGAAATCCAGTTTCACAGTTGCACCCCCGTATAGATACAGTATCCGACCACGAACCCGACCGCCACGATCGCTATGATCCACAAAATGCGCTTCAATCCCTTCATGCTTGCGTTTTCCTTATTTATCGTTCTGAAAATCCGATGCTTCTCACAGTTTGCCGTAACCGTCCTGCATGCCGTCGGCGATGCCGCGGTAAAAGGAACGCGCCTTTGCCGTCAGAGGCTTGCCTTTCTTCGTCTTGGTAAGTTTCGGATCGACAGCATATCTGCGGCACGTCTTGGCGGCCTTATCACAGCGGTACAGGGCCCTGTCACCCTCCTCACGGTATTCTTTCAAAAGGGCGCGCTGCCCCCAACGGAACCCGCGGGCATAGTCTTGCTTACTCATGGGTCTCCTTTGCGCGGGCGATGTATTTGTCCGACTTCTTATGGCGGCTCATGCCTTTGGAAAAGCCGTATTTGGCAGCGACACGGGCCCCGCGTGTATTGGGGATCTCCTCATACACGGTCCACCCCGTGCGGTAGCCCTTGTTATACCCCGTACGGAGGCCTTGCTTGTAAGTCTTTGCACGCTGACGAAAATTTCCTTTTGCCATAATCTTCACTCCTTATTTTTTATTCGGGGGCCCCGAATCTTTTTTATCTTTAACCGCCTGCACGATCATCTTGATGAGACGGAAAGGCAGCATGATTACCCACACCACCGCCTTGATGATCAGCGGCAAGATTGGCCACAGAAGAATGATGATGAGAATGAGGGCGAGAATGGCGACGACGACTTTCCACCATTCGATGCCGTCCTTTTCGATGGGAGCGGAGATTCCGCCCACGACGTCGATGGGACTTGCTACTACGGGGATGATGGTTTCCGTCGTATCGCGCAGGAAGGTGAGTTCTATGATGTCGAAATCAAGGAACACCGTTTCCCGCGCTATGTAGGTGCTTTCGTCATCTCTGCTACTGAAAAATCCGCCGTCCCACACGTCTGCCATGTTGCTGTAATAATCGGTAACGGCAAAGCGCAGGAGAAAGACGTTTTTGGTAGATTTGTTTGCCTTATAGAAGCTCTCAAATTCGTCGAAATCTCCCGAATGCACATAGAGTTTGCCCGCATCCGTCACGTCCGTTCCCGTAAAATCGCTGTCCTTCACAAGGCGGATCGGCTCAACGGGGTCTTGCTGTTCCGGTCCGAAATCCCACTTCTTGCCGCCCCAAAACGCTTGCCAATTCAGACAGAACTTATCCCAGCCGCTCGCCGTTTGGTTGAACGTCAGCATATCAAATGGTTCGTCTGCCGTGAAGGTATGCTCCTGATAGCCCTTTGTCCGCCCTTCGTCCACGCTGTCCGAAAACAGATAGCTTGCGTTCCCGTGACCCTTGATCCAATCCTTCATTTGCGCGGAAGTGATGTCCGTATCTTTAACGTTGCTCTTGTCCGACTTGAACACATAACCGACGTAGGGCGTATCGGGCGATATAACGAGCAGAGAGCTTCCGCCGACGTTCTTATTGAACGCCCAATCCGCATAACGCAATGAACCTGCGCCGCCCATGACGTCTTGAACGGTAAAGTTGTCGAATACTCCGTACTTTGCGCCGCTGCCGTCTGTATTCAGATGAGCCGCAACGTCCTCGTAAACTTCCTGCTTGTTCGTCACGATGACGGGCGTCGTCCGTTGTTCATCCCAACAGCATTTGACGCGGTACAATTCCCCGTAGTTTTCGTTGAACTCTTTGGGAACGGCGAAATAAACGCTGTCGAGCTGGTTCTGATGCCCCGGTCCATGCTGATTTATGTAGGGGAAGCGGTATGTCGTAGAGTGAAGGTCGAGGGAAATCGTTTCGAGGGAATTTCTTGTGAGCGTCGTTCCTTCGCCGCCCTCACCATAGCCTTCTGCAAAACCTGTGAAATGATAGGATGTGGCGACCTTATAGTCCGTCGCTTTGGAATTGCCCTCGGTCAGAAGCTCGATGCCCGAAATGTCATAGCGGCGATCCATACTGTTGACGCGTTCGGCGATCGTCTTTCCGTCCGCGCTCTTATGATCTATCACCTTGAACTTGTAGAACAGCTTGTTGACGCCCGCGCCTTCACTCATAGAGCAGAACTGCAAATCGAACTTCTCATAGGTGAGCGCGTTGCTCTTTTCGGTGATGGGGTCGCTGTCGTATGCGACGGCAATTTGAATTTTGTTCTTTTCGCTCTCTGTGACAATGTTCTGCGCATTGGGATTATAGACGTAGAGATACAGACCGTAGTTGTCGCGCATATTGGCGCGAAAGTCGTAACAGTATTCCACGAAGTCAATGACGCGCATTTCGGGCTTGATGCTCTCATAGTAAGGGTACTTTGCAAGCGAGAAGCCTTCCATGCTTTGAAGATCTTCCATAACGTCCGTTTCGTCGAACATGATATCCTTTTCCGCCGCACCCGCCGAAACGGGCACGGGGGAGAAGAACACTGCCGAAAACAGCATGACGGCCGCCGCAAAAACAGATAAAATTTTCTTAGATCTCGTCATGCCTCACCTCAAAATACGATATTCGTTTTATCAAGCTCAAACCGTCCGCTCGGGTATGCCGTGAACATGCCGAAATCCTCGATCTTCAGATCGACTTGCACGGTGCCCTGCTTTGAGGAAGCGACGATAAGTCTGAAGTAGGCAACGTCGTTTGCTTCCCGCTCCGCAGAGCCGATTTGTTCGCTCTGATATACCGCCTTGATGACTTCTTCCATAGAAGCGGGCACCGTGATCGTAAAACCGTCCCCGTCCCGCTTGACGCCGAACGCTTCCGTGACGTCCATTCCCGAACGGAAGAAGTAATCCTCGCCGTCTACCGTATAGGAGAACCTGTCCGCCGCGTTCTGCGCATTCGTAAGGACCGTTACCGAATACCCGTCCTCTTCGACGGAGCCCAACAGACGCTTCACTTGAAAATGTGCTTCACTCCCCGAAGCAACGACCGCGGTGCCGTCCCCGACGATATCGTTTCCGTCATACGTCAGATAGAACGTCGAGAACTCCGCGCTCCCGCCACCCGTGAATTTCCAAATGACCCCGATGGCTCCGACCAAAAGCAGGATGACCAACAACCACGCGATCACGCGGCCCCATCGGATTCCCCTACTGCTTTTATGTCTTTTCACTTGGGGATCACCTCCCAAATTTTATAAGCAAGGGGGAGACGATGCTCCCCCTCTGCCGTCAGAATTCGATATTGTTTTTGTCAAGAGCAACATTGCCCGAAGCCGCTTTCCATGTAGACGGGACAGAAAGGGAAACACCCGTCAAAGTATAGATATTATCCGTACCAATGGAAGAGGCTGCGCCGCCACCGGCCGCGCCCTTCCCGACCACGAGATCGAATTTTACATTGAACTGTTTCACGATTGTAAGGAGAACAGTATAGAACTGATCGATAGCGGTTCCCGCCTTGACCTTTTCGAGTAATTCGTCTTTTGTTGAAACGCCAGCAACCTGACCGCCATAGCCGTTCGTCGCCGCCCAGAACATGTTCACATAAAGATCTGCCAAAGAAACGCTGAATGTTCCGTTCCCATTCTTCTCTATTGCCGTGCCAATGGTCTTTGACTGCGAACTCACGGTATAGGTGAAAACGTACTGCCCATAATAATCGCCCGCGGATCCCGTAGTACCCGTGCCCAACGTTTCGGAAAACGAAAGGGTAGCCGTTTTCAATGCGTCCTTCAAAGTGGTAGCGGAAGGTGCGAGCTTGGAGAGGTCAAAGCTCCCGTTGGACGAAAGTGCCGTGCCGTTCAATGTAACGCCCGTGACGCGCTTAAAATAATTCAGCGTGCAGCTCGCCGTGGATAGCGTCTGATCTTGGAAGGTTTCGGAGCAAGTCAGAGTGATGACGCTCCCGAATGCCGCCTTACAGGTGAGATCGACGCTTTCTCCCGTATCCCCCGAAAGCGTCACATAGGTGCTCGGCGTGCCGCTTGTCATCGACAGCGCCCACTTATATGTAAGGCCGGAGACGGGCGATTTGACCGAAACCGTCACAGCGTCGAGTGCCATAGGAGAGATCCCTGCCGCAAGATACTGTGCACGGGGGATCGTTGTACTCATAAGCGCTATGCCGTCCCCTTTGTCCGTATCGGCGAGTTGCAATTCGCCCGTTTCCTCGCTTGCCGCAGGTTTCTCGTCCTTCGGAACGGGAACTTTGAACCAGCCCGCGAAGATCCCCGCGAACAGGACCGCGACAAGCACGAATGCCAATAGCGTCACGATCCACTTGATCTTGTCCGACGTGATATGATTCTTCAGATTATTGTTACTCATTTTTTTCTTCTCCTTTCTTTGATTTTTACTTATTGACGATGACCGTCAGCTGGGCCGCATAGCCGAGCACTTCCACGAGGGACACTTTCCC
>CANQOB010000036.1 GCA_947625385.1 uncultured Clostridia bacterium | reverse complement strand
GGGCGTTTCTGCCCTCGCTTTCTGCATTAAAATGGGACGCAAGTTATGTTCAACTTACGTCCCACTTGGCGCAGAGAAAGGGATTTGCGCCTTGGGCGGCGCGCACGGTTGACAGCCCACAGGGCTGTCAAGTCGGCGGGCAGGTACCCGCGCGACCTGCGCCGTCCCCTTACGGGAGACGGCTTGCCTCCACCCTCAAATCCCTTTCTGTATTTGTAACCACAAAATAAGAGGACGGATAAAATCCGTCCCCTTATTTTGGCGCAGAGAAAGGGATTTGAACCCTTGTATACATTCCTGCATAACACGATTTCGAATCGTGCGCGTTCAGCCGCTCCGCCATCTCTGCAAGCCATTCTATTTTACACGAAATTCTGCGAAATTGCAACCGATTTTTATATGTTTTGCAAAATTTCCGTCAATGCGAATCCGGAATCCGCATGGGGTCGAAATACATGCGGAATACCTTGTTCGCATAGTCGCAGACTTCCCTGCAAAAATCTTCGAGATATTCGAAATTCCCCGAGCGGGAAAAATCGTAGACCCGCTCCTCCCGCACCCCGTATCCGAAGTCCAGGAGCACCGTAATGCACATATCGGGAACGGGCACGTGCGACGGAACCTTCGAAAAAGGCATCAGAAGCAGTTTCTCGATGAGCGCCTCGTAGTTTTCCGCAAGCTTCTTCTCGAAAGTCACGTCGAGAATGATCGGCGCGTGATATGCCTTCCAATTTGCAGATTCCGAGGGGAGCGCGCCTCTCGCATTTTGGCATGCGACGATGCTTTCCTGCAAGATCTTGACACGTCTGCAAAGGTTGGGGTATTTCTCCATGAAAAATCTGTCCCCGCCCTTTTTGAGATGATATGTCACAGTCATGATGCTCTCCTATGGTCTCTTGACTTTCTCGATGAACGCCCGCAGGGCAAAGGGAACCGTCGCATGTTTGGGGAGCGCCATCACGACGGAGCGCAGCGGCAGCGTAGGACGGACGTCGAGTTCGAACAGCTCTCCCGATGCGATTCTGCGCTGTGCGTATTCGCGCGGCAGACATCCGATGCCCATTCCGTTTGTGACGAGCCTCTTCATGAAATCCCAGCTGTCCACCTCGACAGAAGGAAGAATCTTCACCCCCACTTGTCTGCAATAATTTTCGAAAGAGGCACGGGCGACGGTGTTCTCCTGCATGAGCAAAACGGGGTATTTTTGCAGTTCCCAGATATCGAGACGCTTTCCTTGCAGTCCCGAGAACGCCTTCCCCGCCACGAACACGTCCGTCAGCAGTTTAATGGGGTCGCTGAGCGCGATATCCTTGTCCTCGCCGATGGGCAGATTGAGGAACCCCACGTCGCAGCGGTCGGTTTTGAGCATCTCGCAAATCTTCGGAGAGACGTCCGTGATGAGCTCGATCTTCACCTGCGGGTACTGTTTGCTGTATTCGACGATCGTCTCCGAGAGGATATATTCAAAGATGGTTTCCGAAGCGCCGATGCGCAAAAAACCCGTCGCGCAGTCGCGGAGCGCCGCAAGGTCGCTCTCCACGTTCCCGAGAATGCGCAGAGCCTGCTCCACGTCCGCAAAGATTCGTTCGCCGCCCTGCGCGGAGAGCTCCATGCCCCTGTGCGTCCGGTTGAAGAGCGGCGTTTTGAGCTGTGTTTCCAGCTGTTTGATCGCCTGTGACACTGCCGGTTGGGAGATGTAGAGTTCCTCGGCGGCTTTGGTGAGACTGCCGCAACGGGCGACGGTATAAAATATTCTGTACAGTTCGAGATTGACCATGCGCTCCCCCTATTTGCCGACGCAGAATTTATCGAAGATCTCGGCGATGACGTCCTCCGAAGCGCTCTCGCCCGTGAGGAGCCCGAGCGCAAGATAGGCGCGCCGCAGATCTTCCGCATACAAATCGGCGGAGAGCCCGCCGCGGATGGCGGCAAGGGCATCGCGCGTTGCGGCGAGCGCGTCTCGTGCGGCGGCAAGGTGCCGCTCTTCGAGAAGAAACGCGCCCTCGTTCTCCTCGCCGTATCCGCGCGCGTACAGGCATTCTTTGAGCTCCTCGATTCCCTCTCCCGTGCGGGCGGAGACGAGGATATCGCACCCCTCCTTGTGCGAAAGGTCGCACTTTGCGCCCACGACGATGACGGGCACATCGGTGACGGGACAGGCGTCGTCCTCTTTGAGCCAAAGGATGATGTCGGCGGCGCGCATCGCCTGTTCGGCTCTGCGGACGCCCTCCGTCTCGATCTCGTCCGCGCTCTCGCGCATGCCCGCCGTATCCACGAGGCGGAACCGCACGCCGTGCAGTTCGATCTCTCCCTCCACGGTATCCCGCGTGGTACCCGCGACGGGAGACACGATGGCGCGGTCATAGCCGAGCAGGGCATTCAGGAGCGTGCTTTTGCCCGCATTCGGCTTTCCCAAAATGGCGCAAAAGACGCCCTGTTTTAACTTTCTCCCTGCGCTGTATTGCGCGCAAAGAGCGCAAAGCGAAGCCTCGACCTCGGACATGGTACCCTCGATTTCGCTCCGCGAGCCCGCGTTGAGCTCTTCCTCGGGATAGTCGACGTCAGCGTCTGCGCTTGCGAGCGCGGTGCGGATCTTCCCTTGGAGTTCCTTCCCCATGCGGGTGAGCGTCTCCCCGTACAGAAGATACCCGGCGCGGACTTCGGCACGGGAGGAGGCGTTGATCATATCCGCCATTCCCTCCGCCGCCGAAAGGGAGAGTTTGCCGTTCAAAAAGGCGCGCTTTGTAAATTCGCCCCTCTCCGCAAGACGGGCGCCGAGCGCGATCGTGCGTTGCAGAACGCCGCGTGCGATCTCCCTGCCGCCGTGGCAATGAAATTCGACGACATCCTCGCCCGTGAACGATCTCGGCGCGCGGAAGTAGACGCACATCCCGAAATCCCGAAAATCTCCGCAGTCGATCTCGCCCGGACACATCATGTTCGGGTGAAGCGCCTTGGAAAACATTTTTTGCGCGATGCCGAGAGAGCCCTCCCCGCTCATGCGGACGACGGATATCCCGCCCCTGCCCTCTGCGGTCGCGATCGCAGAAATCACCATAGCGACCTTCTCTATCCTTTGCCGTTTTTCGGCGCATGCCGGGGAGCGTTGCACCCCGGTCGGGATTCACTGTATAAACTCACGATTTTTTTGCGGCTCCGCAGGCGAAGAGCGCGCTTTCCGGACGGGCGTCTCGCCGCAGAGAGACATGACATAGGACTCCGCATTGAGACCGACGACGATGACGGCGATCTCGAGAAGCGACAGTCCGACGAACAGCCCCATCAGCCGGTTGACAAGACAGGCGATGAGGGTGAGCGCAACCGAGATCGCAAAGATCAAAAGGCTCGTCAGCGCATACATCCGCGTATTTTCGGGATTGACGACCGATTTGAAGGGAACTTTCCCGCGTCCGTAGACCAGATACGCCTCCGAGAGCGCGGTCACGCAGACGAGCACAACGAGCAAAAATGCGGAGATCGCGATGCTCCACTTCCATATCGCCAAACAAAAGACCGCGACGACGGAAAATGCCGCCGTAAAGACGGAATTGAGCAGCGAAGTGAGCAGCCATTTCCAAAGAGTGCGCCGAGCGATATTGCGGCGAATCTGGAATCTCACGAGCCAGAAGCCCGCGACAAATCCGAACAGCCACAGCACGAAAAATGCGGCAAGGTGCGAAAAAAGCGCGCCGGTAAAGGCATCGAGCAGCGCGGCGATCTGCAAGCGGAAGGTCTCGAAATCCGTCCCGAGGATGGAGCGGAGCGCCTCGGTGAGGCTCGCGCGGAACCAATCGCCCGAAAACATCGTTTTGAGCGCGTCCACGGGAGCGTTCCAATCCAATGCGCGCACGGCTCCCCAAAAGGTATCGAAGAGCACGCCGAGGTCGAGCTCGACGCGGGCGGTGAGCGCTCTTAGTCCCTCCGAGAGCGCGGAGAGCGCGCCCGTCACGCCCGGGAGCAGGACGGAGAAACCGATCATCATCCCCAAGAACATCGTACCGAGCGGCGTGAAGAAGTATTTCAAGCCGATCAGATAATTTTTCATGCACCGTTCTTCCATATCCTCTCCTCCGTCCGTTCCATGCGCTTTGAGGCGCGGTTATTCCTCTTCCTGCTTGTGCGCGCTCGCCTGTACGGCGAGATAGGCGGGGTCGTCCGAAAAATCGCGGTCGGATTCGAAACTTTCCCCGAGCGCTTCGAGAGCGCAGCGCAGCTCCTGAAATTCCGCGAAGTCTATGTCCTCTCTTTCGAGCAGCGAGCGAATGGCGGGCAGGGCACGCGCGTCCCCGTATCTTGCGAGATATTTGGCGGACAGCGCAAGGTCGTCCCCCTCCTTCAATTCGCGCAGAAGAATTCCGAAGATCTCGTCATCCTGCTGCATGCGCGAAAACAAGTCGAGCATCCACGCGCGGCGTTTCCCCTCCCTGAAAAGCGAAAGAGCGCGCGCTTTGCACACGTCGGGATGCTCGGAGAGCAGGTCGAAGAGCTGTTCGGCGAGCTCATCGTCCTCTGTGGAAGCCATAATTTCGAGGTAGCGGGGGCAGACGACCTCCGCCCCGCCCGCGGCAAGCGCGACGCTGCGGACGAGCTTTGCCGAAGGCTCCCCCGAAAGAAGAGAGGCGTACGATTCGGGCGGTCTTTCGGAGAGCTCCGCGATCAGAAGCTCCGGGACGGCGTAATCCGACGCCGCGTACTCCGCGAGCAGCGCGGCGAGCTCCGCATCCGTCCGTTCGGAAAAATAGGCGCGGGGCGTACAGCCTGCCGCGGGGAGATAGCTGTCCGCCAGAGCCGAATATGCCTTGCGGACGAGCCGATGCACCCGCTTTTGGTCGTATTTCCCCTTGTTTTTTTCGTAGATTTCTAAAATCTTCTTCTGAAAGATTCCCTCAAAGTCGATGAGTTCCATAGCTTTTCACATCATAAATTCGAGAATGCGTTCGGCGATGCGTTTGTTTGCGTCGAACATTTTGCAGATCTCGTCGAACGACGTCTCCCCGCCGACAAGGCGCGCCTCGCGGTAGATCGCGGCGGAAAGAGCGGCGCGTTCGTCGAAATACTCCCACGCGTTCGCCTCGGCGAGCGTATGATAGAGGTCCTCCCCCGCCGCGCACAGCTTGTTCTCCTGCTGTTCGCCGAGAATGGCATAGCGGGAATAGACGTCGGCAAAGGCGTCGAGAAAGGCGTCCTTCTTTTTGTTGCCGAGGTCGAGCTCGTGGAGAAAGACCTCCTTATAGACATCGCAGATGACGACCCCGAAGGAATTTTCCTCGTTGCGGCAGATGAGGTCGTGAAGAACGGCGAACTTGATCATCTCATCGCCGGTGTAATCGAGCAGAATCTCCCGTATGAGCGCGTCCGCACGGTTTTTGAC
Source organism: uncultured Clostridia bacterium (assembly GCA_947625385.1). GTDB lineage: Bacteria > Bacillota > Clostridia > Christensenellales > Borkfalkiaceae > Gallimonas. The sequence goes on along the minus strand of CANQOB010000036.1, from coordinate 12,139 downwards.
GGCGACCTTGGCGGCGAGCAGCTGCAATTTTCCGTCCCTGCCCTCCATTTCGTCGAAGGCGAGGCGAAAAGCTTCGGCAAATTCCTCCGTCGCGGCGAGCTCTTCCCCGAATTCCTCGTCCTTGTTGATCTGCAAAAGGAAGGAGGCGATGCGCGTGTACTCTTTTTCGGGCAGGCGGTAATAGTATTGGAGAACGACCTTCTCGCCGCCGTCGCGGGCACGCCGCAGCGATTCGAGATAGAACCGCGCGACCGCTTTGCGCGGATAGACGAGCGTGAGCATTTCCAAGGATTCGATCGCCGTTTCCTCGTCGCCGATATGGCAAGCCGCGGCGGCGCGGAACCAGAGCACGTTGTCATCGTAGGGAAGGCGCTCGACAAGGACGGTCAATTTCTCGAACGCCTCGCGATGCAAGCCCGTCTCGCAGAGCGCGGTGGCGATGCGGTAGAGATCGTCCGTCGAAGTCGCGGGGAGGGTGGCAAGTTTTTTTGCCACTTCGCGCGCTTCCTCCGGTTTTTCCCGCGCGCCGAGCACGGCGCAGTAGGTCGTGAGAATTTGAACGTCGTCGGGATATTTCCCGATGAGTCCCTCGATCTCGCGCTCCGCACCGTCCTCATCGCCGAGCATGAGCGTGCACATGGCGGAGAGCCCCGCCGCCGAGGCGTAATCGTTTTCGTCCTCTCCGACTTCGGACAGAAGCTCCCGCGCCCCGACGAGGTCGCCCTCCTTGATGTGGGCGAGCCCGTCCGCAATGGTCTCGCGGGTCGCCTCGTCGTCCTGTACGAGGCGCAGCGGCTGCTTTAAGCGGGTTTTTTCGAGAATGGCGTCGATCTCCTCCTCGGTCCCTCCGTCCTCGATATAGGCGCGACGATAATAGATGTCCGAATGAAATTCGTCCCCGAGATTGATGAAACAGACAGAGAGCCCCTCGTAGCCCTCGACAAAGTCCGCTTCGTTGCAGGTATCGAGGAACCGGTACCAGCAGTCGATGGCGAGCTGCCAAAGTTCGAGAGCCTCATAGACGTCCGCATAGGCGGCAAACGCGTCGGCGAGGGGCGCGTGCATGCCCTCCCGCTTGTTGAGCAGCGTCAGCGCGCCGAGATAATCGCCTTCCGCGTACCGTTTTTCCGCGCTCCGTACAAAAAAGTCGTCGTCGAAACGCAGCGTATGGATCTTATCGTCCTTCATTCCTTCCTCCAAGCAATGCCCGCACCTCGTCCGCGCCGAACCGATAATCGGTATTGCAGTAGTGGCAGTGGACAGAGATCATCCCCTGCTCTTCGAGAATACTTTCCGCCTCTTCTTTCCCGAGGGAAAGGATGAGATTTTTGATGCGGGCGCGCGAGCAGTGGCAGCGATACAAAACGTCGCGTTCCGCAACGGCGCAATCCCGCTCCACCGAAGCCAAAATGCCTTCCGCGCCCTCCCGTTCGATGCGGGTGGAAATGTTCGCAAACGACCCCATGAGGGCTTCGATGCGGGCGACCGTCTCCTCCCGCGCGCCGGGCAGGGGCTGGAAGAACGCACCCCCCGCGCCCAAACATTCGCCGTTGGTTCCGATCTTCACGCCGAGCGCGATCGCCGTGGGACGCTGTTCGCTTTTCAGAAAATAGGCGGAAAAGTCCTCGGCGATCTCCCCGGAGAGCAGCTCGCAGGTGCCCACGAACGGGATTCCCTCTCCGTCGTCGCGGATGACGGTGAGCGTGCCCTCCCTTCCGACGAATGCCCCCACGTCGAGCTTTCCGTCGGCGCGGGGAGGCAGGTCGACGTCGGGATTCTCGACAAAACCGCGCATGTGGAGATCGCCGTCTCCCGAGACGCAGATCTTGCCGCCCGCGCCCCCTCCCGCGACCGTGACGGAGAGCGAACTGTCCGCGCTCTTCAACCAGCTGCATAGATAGGCAGTTGCGGACATGGTACGCCCCAATGCCGCCGCGGCGACCGGTGTGAGCCGATGGCGGCGGATGGCTTCGTTGACGAGCGCCGTACTGTCGAGCACGGAGAAGGAGACCTCTCCGTCCCATATCAAAGTCTTGAAGATCTTACTTATTTTACGCATAGAAAGTTCCACCTGTCGCTTGCGCTTGCCTCTTCGCCGAGATGCCCTTCCATCGAGAGCAACGTAAATCCCGCCTCCGCGAGCGCGGCGCGAACAGTTTCCTCCTCGTGGATGTACTGCGTGTGATGCTCGTCAAATCTTCGGTATGCCCCGCCGCTCTCGACGAAGAGGGTGACGTCCGTCTCGACGCGGTCCTCTTTGAGGGTATTGAAGGCAAGATAGGTGACGGTATCCCGGTCATCCACCATGACATTATTTGCAATTTTCGTGCGCAGCTTGCACGGAGAACTGATATCGAACCAGAAAATGCCTCCCCGGACAAGACATGCCGCCGCCCTTTTGAAGGCGCGGGGCAGGACTGCGGAAGGCAAATAGTTATAACAGTCGTTGGGCGAGAGGAGAAAGTCATAGCGCTCGGGCGTTTTGAGGGTCGCCGCGTCCGCTTGCACGAAGGGAATGGAAAGCCCCTCTTCCTTGGCGAGCCGCACGGCTTTGTTCAGCATGGGCGCGGAGCGGTCGGCTCCCGTCATGCAATATCCCGCCTTTGTGAGAGCACGCGAGAACGCCCCGCTGCCGCAGCCGAGTTCAAGCCCCTTTTTGCCCGCTCCCAAGCGGGTGAGCCCGTCAATAAAATACTGCGACCAACAGGCATAGTCGCAGTCGTCGTTGAGAAGTTCGAACCATTCGGCAAGGCAGTCATAGGCTTGTGCCATATCTTACCTCTTCTTGCGCTTGACGGGCTTGGGCGTGAGCCGTTTTCCCGTCCCCTTGCCTTGCAGGGCGCGGTCGCGCTCTTCGAACTGCCGGTTGTAATTGACATATTTTTCCTCGCCCTTGTGTGCGCGCTCGTATGCCTCCGCCTCGGCGGCGAGCGCAAGGCGGGCGTCGCGGTTGCGGGCGAGATCGGCGCGGGTGAAGCCCTCGGGAAGCGCACAGAGCTCGGTCGTGTCCTCGTCCATCGGCTGAATCGGGCGGGACGCGAGATAAGATCTTCCGTAGGCGACCACGATTCTGCGGTATTCCTCGGGATCCACGGTGGGTTCCGGGGAGACGAGCGCCGTCTGCGCGCTCTCTTCCTCCGTGACGACGCTGTCCGGGCTCACCCGTACGTCAAAGACCCATTGGGTATAATCCATCCAAACGAGGAGCGCATAGACAAATCCGATGAACGCCATCGCGACAAGGGTGATGGTGAAGAAGATTCCGCTCACGAAGATGATGATGAACAGCGGCCACAGCGCGAGCGCGGCGAAGAGAACCGTAAAATGCAGAGTGGTGAACGTGAGGACGACCGCATTTTTGAAGAGCCCCCACGGACCCAGCTTATAACTCACGCCGAGGGCGATGATCCAGAGCGAGATGAGGGACGTCAGCCCCACGAGGATATAGCCGATGACCTCGGAAGCGATGAGCCAGCCCGCCACAGGGGAGCCGATAGCAACTTGCAATTCCGCATAGTTGCCCATGAGACGGGCGACAAACAGCACGACGGAAAAGAGCAGCGTCGCCTCGAAAACGGGCAGAATATTGCGTTTGATGCCGCGCCAAAAGTCCTTATAGGAGAAAACGCCCTGCGTGCGGAGCACGTTGCGGACGAGATACGCGCCTCCGGAAATGCCGATGCCCGCCACAAAGAGCGCGGGGATAAGCATCCCGAAATAAAAAAGATCGGTGTAGAGGACCAGACTTTCGGCATATCCCGTCACGTCGTGGAGCGCGCCCGCGCCCACGCCGAAGCTGCCCGCATAGGGTCCGGCAAGAATCTGTCCGCCGATATTCATCGTCCTCAAAACGATGACGGCGACGAGCGGCGCAAAAAAGAGCACCATCAAGAGATTGACGAGCACGAGCCGACCGAATCTCCCTTTCAGCATGTCCCAAAACAGGGAAAATCTCCCCTTCGGGGCGTGACTGAAAATGCCGTCGTCCGAGCGTTCCCGTCCCTCGAGACATCTTCTGATATACCGCTTGCTTTCCGCCATAGTTTACTCCGTCCGCTTGCAACCGAGATTGCCGTTTTTTCCTATTGTACTACAAAACGCAAATTATTTCAATTAAAATAAGGGCGATTCACTTGATTTTTCACGCACCGTATGATAGAATATTTTTGCCGAACGGGGCGGGGCGCAAGCGCCCGCCTCTTTTTGATATCGGAAAGGAGAAAGCATGACAAGAAGATGGAAAGTCGGCATCGTGGGCGCCACCGGGACGGTGGGACAGCGTTTTGTGCGCCTGTTGGAGAATCATCCCCTGTTCGAGCCCGCCTTTTTGCTCGCAAGCGAGAGGAATGCAGGCAAGACCTATGCACAAGCCGTGGCGGGCAAATGGGTGCAGGAAGTTCCGATTCCCGCCTATGCGCGGGAGATGGTCGTCCTCGACGGCGCAGACCCCTATCCCCTCCGCAACCGGGCGGACTTCGTTTTCTGTGCGGTCAATATGAAGAAGGAGGACGTCCTCCTTCTCGAAGAACGGTACGCAAAGGCGGAGATTCCCGTGATCTCCAACAATTCCGCCCACCGCTTCACCCCCGACGTGCCGATGGTCATTCCCGAGATCAATCCGCAGCATCTCGAAGTCATTCCCTTCCAGCGGGCACGCCTCAAAACGGAGCGCGGCTTCATCGCCGTCAAGAGCAACTGTTCTTTGCAATCCTATGTCCCCCTCCTGCATCCGCTCGCAGAGTTCGGAATCCGCGCGGTCTCCGTCTGCACCTATCAGGCGATCTCGGGCGCGGGCAAGACCTTTGAGAGCATGCCCGAAATTCTCGATAACATCATCCCGTACATCGGCGGCGAGGAGGAAAAGAGCGAAAAAGAGCCTCTGAAAATCTGGGGAACGCTCAAAAACGGCATCATCGAGGAGGCGAAAGCCCCTCTCATCTCCGCGCAATGTCTGCGCGTGCCCGTGTCCGACGGACACACCGCGGCGGTCTCCGTCTCCTTTGGCAGGAAGCCGACCAAAGAGGAGATTCTTTCCCGCTGGGACGCATTCGAAGGGGAACCGCAGAAGCTGCATCTTCCCTCCGCCCCCGAAAAATTCCTCTGCTATCTCGACGGAGAAAACCGCCCGCAACCCCGTCTCGACCGCATGGCGGGGCGCGGAATGGCGATCACAGCGGGAAGGCTGCGCGAGGACGCCCTCTTCGACTGGAAGTTCATCGGGTGCTCCCACAATACGCTCCGCGGGGCGGCAGGCGGCGCCGTCCTGCTGGCGGAACTCATCGCCGCAAAGGGCTATTTCGGTTGACAAGCGCAAGATTCGCGTCATAAGATGATAGAAAAACAGTACGGGAGGCTCTATGACGGGATATCTCAAAGGAAGCGCAACGGCGATGGTCACCCCCTTCACGGAGGACGGCATCGACCTTGAAAGCTTCGGCGAAATGATCGATTTTCAGCTCGAAAACGGAACGGATGCGCTCGTCGTCCTCGGCACCACGGGCGAACCTTCCACCATGGACGAGGACGAAAAGGACGCGCTCGTCCGCTTTGCCGTCCGCCGCACGGAGCGGCGCGCGAAAGTCATCGTCGGCGTCGGACACAACTGCACTTCCGCAGCGGCAGCCGCGGCACACCGCGCAAAAGTGCTCGGCGCGGACGGCGTGCTCGCCGTTACGCCCTATTATAACCGCTGCACCCAGCGCGGAATCCTCTCCTACTACCATGAGATCTGCAAGGAGGGGCTTCCGGTCATCGCTTACAATGTGCCCTCACGCACGGGGGTGAATATTTTGCCGGAGACCGCGGAAAAGCTTGCCGCCATCGACCTCATCGCGGGCATCAAGGAGGCAAGCGGAGACATGCTGCAAGTGCTCGATACCGCGCGCAGGATTCGCGGAAAATGCGACCTGTATTCGGGCGAGGACTACCTCATTCTTCCGACGCTCTGCGCGGGAGGCTCCGCGGTCATCTCTGTCGTCGGCAACCTCGTCCCCCGCGCCGTAAAAGAACTCACGCAAGCCGCGCTCGGGCACGACCTCGACCGGGCGAATGCGCTTGCGGACGCGCTGTTCCCCCTCGTGCAGGCATGCCATCTCGAAGTCAACCCCATTCCCGTCAAGGAGGCGATGAACCTCATGGGGATGCGGGCAGGCATCCCGCGCCCGCCCCTCACCCGCCTCGAACCCGAACACCGCGCCTTGCTGCTTGCAGCCATGCAGAGCTACGGCATTGTCCGATGAGAATTTTGCTCGTCGGCGCGTGCGGGCGCATGGGAAGGCAGGTCGCTGCCTGCGCCGAGATGCGGGGAGACGAGATCGTGGCGGGGGCGGACCCGACGCTCGCCCCCTCCCCCTTTCCGCTCTACAAGGACATTTCCGAGATCGAAGCTCCCGCGGATGCGGTCGTGGATTTTTCCTCGGCACAGGGTCTGACGGCGCGGCTGCGCTATGTCTGTGAACGGAAACTGTCTCTCGTCCTCGGCACGACGGGGCTTTCGGCAGAGGACGTCCAAAGGGTCGAAGAGAGCGCGGAACACGTTCCCGTGCTCGCCGCGGGGAATTTTTCTCTCGGCGCCAATCTTCTCGCGCTGCTTGCGGAGCAGGCGGCAAGCATGCTCGGTGACGGATTTGACATAGAGATCGTCGAACGTCATCACGGCGGAAAAAAGGACGCGCCGTCGGGCACTGCGCTCTTGCTCAAAGAGAGCGCGGAAGCGGGCAGAAAACGCGCTCTCGAAGCGGTGTACGGCAGACATGGTATGGTCGGAAGCCGTCGGCGCGAGGAGATCGGCATCCATTCCGTGCGGGGCGGAAACGTCGTCGGGGAGCATGAGATCGGCTTTTACGGAGAGGACGAGACCGTCACTTTGACGCACTTTGTGCGCGACCGACGCGTCTTTGCGGTCGGCGCCCTCGAAGCCGCCCGATGGCTCGCCAAACAGCCCGCGGGACTGTATTCCATGCGAGACTTGCTCAAAGACAGATGAAAAGGGAATGCACGGACATTCCCTTTTTTCGATCTTGCGGAGCACGGACATCCCGCCAACAAAAAAGAGGGGTTCGTTTCCCCTCTTGTTTGTCTTTGATTCACCAAATGTCTGCCCATTTCCCGCACGGACGGCTCTCTTAATTGGAAAAGAAAGCGACGCCGACGGCATTGGGACCGACATGTGTCCCGATCGTGCTTCCGATCAGATGGGTCGGAATCTCGTCGGGGTCATCGACGTGGGTTCTCCAAAGCGTCGCACTGTCGTGCAAATATTTTTTGAGATACTCATCGGAAAGCCCCGAGTACATGAGTGCATACGGCATGGAGAAATCGATTCCGCCGCATTTTTCCACGAGTTGCATCAATAAATTGTTGCTCCGCTTGCTGCCGATCGCCTTGCCGACAAGTTTCACTTCCCCGCCCACGACCGAAACGACAGGCTTCACCGAAAGCATTTCGCCCGCAAAGGCGACAACTCTCGGAATCCTTCCGCCCTTCATCAGATATTTCAAGGTATCGACGACGGCGAGGACACGGATTTTCTTCTTCTTTTCTTCCAATTCTCTGACGACGGTATCGGCGCTTCTCCCCTCTTTCAAAAGACGCAACGCATATTCGCCGAGAATCCGCTCTCCCGCGGCGGCATTCAGACTGTCTATCACGAGCACTTGTCCCGCAAAGCGTTTCGCCGCCCTCTTTGCACAGGCGAAGGTGCCCGAGAGCTTCGACGAGATCGTGATGACGATCACCGCGTCTCCGTCCTTCGTCATGTTTTCAAATGCCTCATTCCACCGATATTCGTTGATCTGGCTGGTTTTCGGGAATGTATCGCCCTCGATCAGCTTCTCGAAGAACTGCCCGTGGGAAAGATTGACCCCGTCTAAAAAGGTTTCGTCGCCGAAACCGACCTCCATAGGAATCATGGACAGTCCCATTTTCTGCGCCTCCTCCCTGTCGATATCGGAAGCGCTGTCAATCAAAATTTTTACCATACTTTAAGAAGCTCCTTCTGCTTTGTTCCTTTCCCGGATGTGCTCTTCGCAAATTTCCGTCAAATTTTCCGAGATGATTCCGAGCGAATGATAGAGCTGCGTCCGTTCATCATCGGTAATTCCCGCGCCGCCCTGTTCAAGTATCGCCGAAATTTTTTCGGCGACAATGCGGGCGATCTCTTTGCCCTTCTCTGTGAGACGGATGGGATTTTTGTACTTCCGATTGCTTTTGGTATCCAGGTAGACGAGCCCCTCCCGGGTGAGTTCCTTTACCGTCCGAGACATCATTCCCTTGTCCTCGCCGCACATCTCGCCGAGTTTAGTGAGGCGCTCGCCCTCGGAACAATGATAAAGCCAAAACAAACACTGCACCTGTCTCCCTTTGAGCCCAAGCGCCGCCATTTCAATATTCTTGATTCTTTGAACACACCGCGAGATATTGATCAGTAGCAATGAAAATGTCGTATACCGCTGCTCCATCCTGTTCTCCTCCCCTGTATCATACGCTATTTTTGTTGTCTTGTCAACAATTTAAGCGCTTAAATGCTTTCAAAAATCCGAAAATTTTATGTGAATAAAAAGAAGCGAGATGATTCAAATCTCGCTTTTTTATTCACCGACATCATTGGGTGAATGAAAGATGGAGCTGATGAGCAGACTCGGACTGCCGACCTCGTCCTTACCAAGGACGCGCTCTACCTGCTGAGCTACACCAGCAAAAATTATTTCTACCAAGGACGCGCGTGTCGCCCCAAGCTACACCGGCGACATTGCTTTTCTATTATATAAGAAACCGCAACGTTCGTCAAGCGATAATGCGGAGATTTTGCAAAGAAATTCTAAAAAGTCCCCCGCCGATCACGTCTGCGCCGAGGGTCGCGCCTTCTCACGCGCCCTTTTTTTCTGCTTTGCGGAGACCTTTCCGACGGGCTCCGCAGACGTCGCTGCGGCGTCCCGCGCGGGAATATCGTTTTCGCCCGCGTGCGGAATAGGTTTCCATGCGAGATTCTTGGCAAAGAGCGAGAAGAGATCCAAAATCACGCTCAGCAAGAGGAAAATCGGCCAGAGAAGGAGCGCCGCCAAAGTTTTTCCGACTCCCGTCTTGGGAATGCGCTTGCGTTCGAGCAGCAGCAAAAAGATTCCGGAGAGGAACACGGCAAGATAGGAAGCCGCGGTTCCGATCGCTGTATTGATGGCGTATTGCGTCCAGACCGCTGCGGCATCCGCGCCGAATACGGGAGCGAGTCCCAAAAAGATGAGTTGGAGCACCGTCAAAAGGATGCTCAAAACGCCGAGCGGAACAATGGAGACTGCGCTGTCGTACACGGAAAACTTGTTGCTGTGCCCTCCCCGCCGTTTGGGACGGAAGAGGCTCTTCATAAGCTTCTTGAATCGGGTGAAGAACACGATGGTATGCCCGCGCCCCCAGCGCAAACGCTGGCGGAACATGACGGGAACCGTCGTCGGCTGCTCGTCGAAAAACTCTGCGTCGTCACAATACATGATTTTGAGTCCTTCCGAGATCTGGTCTGCGGAGAACTCCCAATCTTCCGTCATCGTGACATATTCCCAACCGTCCTTGATGAGGAAGGCGGGATAGAGATACCCGGTGCCCGAAATGCGCGTGGAGCAATTACACACGGTACGGCCGCGCGCCTCGAAGCGGCAAGTCGCGAAAAAGAACATGCCGTACAGGAAGGACATGTAATTTTTCCCGAAGTTGCTCGAATTGCGGAAGGAAGTGATCGCATATCTCTTGCCGTTCGCCACGAACGCCTCGTTCATGCGGAGGAAATAGTCGGGACGGAGCACGTTGTCCGCGTTGAACACAAAGAATCCGTCGAAATTCTGCGTTCCGAATTCCGGCTCTATGTAATTTGCGATCAGAGCCCGATAGGCATACCCGAGCGTGCATTCGTCGGGATTGTTGTATTCATAGACATGCGCGCCATAGCTGCGGGCGATCTGCGCCGTCCTGTCCGTACAGTTGTGCGCGCAGACGAAGATCTCCAATTTTTCCCGCGGATACTCGTTGGCGAGAATACTTTCGATGAGTTTGCCGATGACCTTCTCCTCGTTGCGGGCGGAGATGATAATGCCGTACCGCAGACGTTCCTCCGTCGCCGGAAAACGCTTTTTCGCGAAGATTCCGGCGATCACAAACACGACAAAGTGAATGACGATCAAGCCGAAAACATTCCAAATGATTTGGAATACAAGATTGAGAATATCAAAATAACTCATCCGAATTTTTTCCTGTGCCGAAAGATAGAGCGCCCGTGCGACTGTCTCTTTCCCTTATTATAGCTTTTTCACGATACCCTGTCAAGAATGTAAGCGGGAAAAAAGCAAAATTCGGGAAAAAATGTGATAAACAGGTGAAATTTTTTAGGGCAATGTGAAAATTCGGGCGGTTCCAAAGCGAACAGAGAGGCTTTCGCCTCTCTGTTCGCTTTGGAAGAATCGCGCGGGGCTCTCGCCCCGCGCTCGTGTTTTTTTATCAATAACTATGGTAGCTATGGAGCAATTCCCCACCGACAGTGCCAATCGTCTGACCCGACGCACTCTTGACGGTGATCGTGACCACAACGTGTCCGTAATCCTTATTGCAACTCCCTGCTATCCCACTCTTGGTAATCTTAGCTGAACTGCTCATTGTGACCGCGTCGACGCTTTGCCCGGTATAAGTGTTGCTCTTGTCGTTCGTCTCTTCGTAATTGGTATTGTTGTTTGCCCAGAAACGATAGCTTATGTCGATCTTGACCGATTCTCGAGGCGCACCGACGACGGAGAAGCCGCTCAATGTCGCGTTGATCGTATGGTCGGCGCTTGTTCCCCAGAAATTTGTCGAACGGCTACCGCTGACCGAAAGCGTCATCGAAGTACTTATCCACAGCGCGTGGGCGTAAGTGGGTTCTTCGGACGCCGTGATAGAGATAGTGTCGCCCAACTTCGACCAAGCGCCGTCCGCAGCGCACGTGTACCAGCCGAGGAAGGCGTACGTCGTATCGCCCACTTTCGTCGTGCCGCCGTCGGGGACGATGAGCGTGTACTCGCTCGAATACTCCACGCTGTATTCCTCATTTGCGTCGAAGCCGACCGTAATGCCGTCCACCGTCGCCGAGAAGGCAAGCTCACTGCGGTAGATGATCGTATCGGGGTCGTACTGCACGATGAACGTCGCACCGTACTCGCCGACGACCGCGGAGCTCTCGCTCCACCTGCCGGGACGCACGCCCGCCGCCTTCGGAAGTTCGGAGGCAAACGGCACTTCCACAGTCTGTCTTGCGGATTCCGTGACCTCGTACTTCTCGAAAACGACACCGTTCGCAACGAATTCGATCGTCGAATACGGGCGCATCTTTGTCGTCAAGGTATACTTGCCGTCCGCAGTTGCCTTCCACGCATCGGAGAACTTGTAATCGCTCGTGAGAACGACGGTGACGGGGTCGAGTAGGAGAGACGGATAAACATCAGTATCGCCCGTGACCGCCCTGTGCGGCCATACATATTCGCCGTCGTTCTGACGGGAGCCGTCCTGCGGGCAGGCGATGTTGTTTTCCGTGGCAAGTTCGTCGATGTACGGCATATTGTCGAATGCAAGGTCGGACGCCGTAACACCCCAATCGCTGAACGCACCGAGATTATAGTTACCCAAGTAGCCCGTCCGCACGTCGGTCACAGTCCCCACGACTTCGCCGCTCTCTTTATGATAGGTGACGGTATAAGTTGCGAAGGAGACGACGTTGCCGCCGTAGAACACAATAGAATCCCCGCCATACACGAATTCCATGCGCATGATAACGCCGCCATATTGTGCACGTTGCGATAACCCGAGTTTTCCGCTGTTCATGCCTGTTTGTAGGAAGGAACCGACGTTGCTGACGGGGTCGCGGGTGATCGTGATGGTGCGCTTGCCGCCCGGCGTATCGTTTGTGCTGCCGTCGGCGCTGAACAGGACATAGTAGCCCGTAATCGAAGGCGTGATATCGGCAGCCGCATAGATTTGTTGACTCTTGCTGCCGCTGGGAAGTCCGCCGGATACCGTGCCACCGATATTGTATTGAACGCCCACAATCATATTGTTCGTGTAGAAGTCCGTGACCTTGATGTCGATGTCCTCTATCCACATGGCGAAGATCTTGACGACCGCCTGCGTC
>CANQOB010000035.1 GCA_947625385.1 uncultured Clostridia bacterium | reverse complement strand
GGGGTATAGCTCAGTTGGTAGAGCGATGCGTTCGCAACGCATAGGTCACGTGTTCGAGTCACGCTATCTCCACCAAACAAACACACTTCCGCACGCTCATTTGTCAGGGCAAGGGAGTGTGTTTTTTCATGTCTGCGCGCAAGACCCCTAAATCGTCAGGGGTTGGTTTTCTGCCAAAAACGGCGCAAAACCCTTGACTTTTCAGGGATACTTTCGCCGAAATCCGCGCCGAACGCATACCCTATGTGTACGAAACGGGGAATTTGGGGAAGTTGGGGAACAGCTCGGACCCCTGAAGAATCAGGACTCGCCCATCGGAACGAAAATCGCAAAAAATATGACTTGCCCTGACGCGCTTACGGTGTTTCGGGCTTTTACCCCCGCGAAGTCGGGGCCATTCCCCAATCTCCCCAAAATCCCCGCGATGGGAATGAGAAGGCACGCCCCGAGAGGGGCAACCTCTCCTGCGCTTTCCCCAAAAACGCTCAAAATCTACTCGGGGGCGGGCGGGGGTCAAAACGGGCCGCTCTTTCGTTTTTCCCTCAACACGTTCCCCCCATACCATGTCGCAGGTCCGTCCTGCGATTTTTCATTTTTAAGGAGAAAATCATGAACGGTTTACAACATTTGGCACAGTATCTTTTCTGCATGGACGAAGGTGAAGCTGTCGGACAGGACAAAATCGAAAAGGTCAAGTCCGCGGTAGACAAACTGCCCGCAAGCGACAATATTCTCATTTCCAAAAGATACGGCATAGAACAGGACAGACCGTACACCTTGAAGGAATTGGCCGCCATATTCGGGACGGACAGAGAATGGGTCAGGAAGAAAGAAGCACGCATCCTTCGCACCTTGCGGAGGGAACTCAAAGGATAACTGCCGCAAACCCCTGCGGACATTTCATTTTTAAGGAGAAAAATCATGAACACAACCAACATCTACATCCTCACAGACCTTTCGCTCCCCATGCGCCGTCATGCGGACGAACTGCAACGGGCGCTCTCCAAAACCGCGAGGGCGCTCTCTTTTTTACAGGAGAAAACCGAGCTTCACCTCATCGGCTATCGGGACAGACCCTGCACGCTCACGCCGTTCGAACGTATCCGCACGGCGGGCAACCCCGATCTCGGCGAGGGATTAAAGTATCTCAAGAGCGTGATGCGCTATGTAAAGAAGTACGACGGCAAAAAGACGCGCTCGGTGTTCTTGCTTCATTCATCGGGGAACGTCCTCTACGGATGGGAGAACCCCTTGAAGGAACTCTTCCGATCGAAGGAATTCGCCTACGGGCTTCGGTACGTCATCACCTATCAAAGACCCGAACGGGAAGCGGCGCGCGCCTTTGACGCCTTCGTCGATTCCCCCGACCGCATCCTCTTCCATTTCTCGGAAGGGCGCCTCTGCTCCCTCGTGAAGGAACTCGGACGGCGAGCTTCATAACTTTTGGGCAAATTTCAACCAAATGATTGACCTTTTCGGCGGAACGTGATAAAATAGTATTGCGACACAAATTTAATACTTATCGGACAAAGTGTATTTCGTGTAGAAATGCATCTTTTTGCATTACAATAAAAGTCCGATAAAATATTGTTAAATTTGTGTCGCAGCAAAGCGAGAAGGCATTTTTGCAGGGGTGTCGTTCCGCTTTGCGGGGCGACACTTTCTTTATACTCTTTTTTATGGCAACGGAGGCATCTTATGCACCTGAAAAGAAAAATCTTGATTCCCTTGTTGAGCATCCTCATCCTCGTGTTCGCATTGGCATTCGTTTCTGCCTGCGCGGGTACCGAGGTGGTTCCAAACCCCGATGGCGGTTCGCAGACCGAACAGGGCGGAGGCCAAGGCGGCAGCCAAGGCGGCGGCCAAGGCGGCGGCGGTTCCCAGACGCCGTCGAAAAACGTCTATGATATGAGCGCGGTCGAATTCTCGGACGTCACCGTTCCATACGACGGCGAGCCGCACTCCATTCAAATCGGCGGAACGCTCCCTGCGGGCGTCTCGGTTTCCTATGACGGAAATGGGAAAGTTGACGCGGGGACCTATACCATCACCGCGCACTTCACGGGCGACAGCAAGAATTATCAGAGCATTCCCGACAAGACGGCGACCCTCACCATCGAAAAAGCCGATTACGATATGACGGGCATCACCTTCGACGGCGCAACGGTCACCTATGACGGCAACACTCATCCCCTTGCCATCAAGGGGAATCTCCCCGCGGGCGTCAACGTCTCTTATGAGAACAACAGTCAGACGACGGCGGGCGCGCATGAAGTCGTTGCACACTTCACGGGCGACACCAAAAATCATAACGCCATCCCCGATAAAAAGGCGACCCTCACCATCGAAAAAGCTGATTACGACATGACGGGCATCACCTTCGACGGCGCAACGGTCACCTATGACGGCAATCCTCATCCCCTTGCCATCAAGGGGAATCTCCCCGCAGGCGTCCACGTCACTTATGACAACAACAATCAGACGACGGTGGGGCATCACGTCGTCGTTGCGCACTTCACGGGCGACACGCAAAATCATAATACCATCCCCGACAAACAGGCAATTCTCATCATTCAGCAAGCGACCGTTGCGGGCATCACGTTTGAAGACGAAACCTTCACTTACAACGGGGAAGTGCATTCCATCTTCATCAAGGGCGACCTTCCCGACGGCGTCAACGTCCGCTATGAGAACAACGGTCAGATCGATGCGGGCGAGTATCAAGTCAAAGCAATCTTCGATACAGGGGAAAACTACAAGCCGATCGCAGTCATGGCGGCGAAACTCGTCATTGAAAAAGCCGATTATGACATGAAAGGCATCACCTTCGAAGGATTGACGGTCACCTATGACGGCAATCCTCATCCCCTTGCCATCAAGGGTCAGCTCCCCACGGACGTACACGTCACTTATGACAACAACGACCAGACGACAGCGGGCGAACACAAGGTCGTTGCGCACTTCACGGGCGATACGCAAAACCACAATCTCATTTCGGACAAAGAGGCGACCCTCGTCATCGAAAAGGCGACGTATGACATGAAGGGCATCACCTTTGAGGGCTTGACGGTTCCCTACGACGGGAAGACGCACCCGCTCGCCATTCAAGGTCAGCTTCCCAAGGATGTCAACGTCTCCTACGAGAACAACAACCAGACGACGGCGGGCGAGCACATAGTGATTGCGCATTTCACGGGCGATGCGACGAACTACAACGAAATCGAGGATATGAAGGCGACGCTCACCATCGAAAAGATTGACTACGATATGAATGGCATCACCTTCCCGAACAAGACGGTCACCTACGATAAACAGCCGCACCCGCTTGCAGTCGAGGGCAATCTTCCGCAAGGCGTGTATGTCAGCTACGAAAACAACAGCCAAATCACAGCGGGAGAACATACTGTCACCGCGCGCTTTACGGGGGATGCAAACCACAACAAAATCCCCGACATGAAAGCAACCTTGACCATTGAAAAGGCAACTTATGCCATGGAGGGTATCACCTTCGAAGGATTGACGGTCACCTATGACGGCAATACGCACCCGCTCGCCATTCAGGGGCAACTCCCCAAGGACGTCAGCGTCTCCTACGAGAACAACAACCGGACGACGGCGGGAAGGCACGAGGTCATTGCGCACTTCACGGGCGACAAGACAAACTACAACAAAATCGACGACATGAAGGCGACCCTCATCATCGAGAAAGCCGACTATGATTTGAGCAAAGTCACTTTTGAAGATCTGACGGTCACCTACGACGGCAATACGCACCCGCTTGCAATCAAAGGGGACCTCCCCGACGGCGTCTCCGTCGTCTACGAAAATAACGAGCAAACGGATGCCGGCCGCTATACCGTGACAGCACGCTTTACGGGCAAGGACACAGTAAACCACAATCTGATTCCCGCCAAAGAGGCGACCCTCATCATCGAAAAAGCAGATTACGACTTGAGCGGCATTACCTTTGAAGATGATACGCTCCCTTATGACGGTGAAGCGCACTCCATCCTCATTTCAGGCGACCTTCCGACAGATGTCTCCGTCGCTTACGACGGCAACGCCATGGTCAATGCGGGGGATTATACGATCACTGCGCATTTTACGGGGAAGGACACCACAAACCACAACCTCATACCCGATAAAACCGCAACGCTTCACATTAAAAAGTTAACCTATGATTTGGGCGACGTCACGTTCAGTGGCGAGATTTACACATACGATAAAATTTGGCACGAAATCACGATAAAGGGCACTTTGCCCCAAGGAATCACGGTCAGCTATGAAGATAACAAGCAAATCAATGCGGGGACTTACACGGCAATCGCGCATTTCTCGGGCAAGGATACTGTAAATCACGAATTGATTCCCGACAAGTATGCGACGCTTTTCATTGCCAAACGCGACCTTACGGTCAAAATCACAGGTGAGACAACTATCAAGTACGACGGAAATGAGCATAAAGACTATCATGCCGAAGTTTCGGGTATGATAGGGGATGATACGGTCGAAACGGTCCTGAAATACTCAGGCAACATGATCGACAAAGGTACATACACCGTGACGGCAACCATTGCCAACAGCCAAAATTACAGGCTCAACAAAAATAACACGCTCACCGTCACGATTACTCGTGAAACGCATACCGTAACCTTCAAGCAGCGCAATCAGCCCAATCAAACGGTTCAAGTCCTCGACCTCGCCGGAATTTCAGACGATGAAATGCCAAAACCCGTCGACGTATTGGGTTATCATATCGCATGGGAAGAAGTTGACCTCTCTTGCATCACGTCGGATATGACAGTCAATGCAATCGAAAACATCATCACCTATACCATTACCTATTATCTGAACGGTGGGACAAATGCCGAGAAAAATCCGCAAAGCTATCAGGTGACGGACCTCACAATCGAATTGGCGGACGCGACCCGCGAAAAGGACGAATCTCTCCGTGCGGGCGAATATCTGTTCGGGGGATGGTTCTTGGATGCGCAGTTCACCCTTCCGATTACGAAAATCACGACGGAAATATGTGCCCAATACGGCAATCTGGAACTCTATGCCAATTTTGTCGTCGGGACGCGCGGGGTGACTTATGAGAAAATTGACGAAAACAGCTATCGGGTGACGGGTTATAGCGGAAGCGATTCAGAGGTCGTCATATCCTCTTTTTGGAAATTTAAGCCCGTTAAAGAAATTAAAAGTTCTGCGTTCCAAAACCGCACGGGTATCATAAGCGTCACGATCCCCGAGAGCATCACCACTATCGGCGATTCTGCGTTCGAAGGTTGCACGAGCCTTGCAACGGTCTACTGGAATGCGACAAATTGCACAAAGGCAGGGAGTTATACAAGTTTTTACTCAGACTATACTATTTTTAAGGGTTGCACTGCGCTTACAACTGTATATATCGGCGAAAATGTAGAGAGCATTCCCGAATATGCGTTCTATAATTGCACAAGCCTTGTAAGCGTAGACTTCGCAGGCAATTCTTCTCTTGCCTCCATCGGAAAGAATGCGTTCAATAATTGCACAAGCCTTGCAAGCATCACGATGCCCGAAAGCGTGACCTCCATCGGCGATCGGGCGTTCTATAATTGCACAAGCCTTGAAAGCATAGACTTCGGCGACAACTCTTCCCTGACCTCCATCGGCGGTTCTGCGTTCAATAATTGCACACGCCTTGCAAGCATCACGATGCCCGAAAGCGTGACCTCCATCGGCGATTATGCGTTCTCGAGTTGCGAAAGCCTTGAAAGCGTAGACTTTGGCGACAACTCTTCTCTTGCCTCCATCGGAAATTATGCGTTCGAGGATTGCACAAGCCTCGTAAGCATCACGATGCCCGAAAGCGTGACCTCCATCGGCAATTATGCGTTCTATAAATGCACAAGCCTTGAAAGCATCACAATTCCCGAAAGCGTGACCTCCATCGGTTGGAATGCGTTCGAAGGTTGCACGAGCCTTGCGACGGTCTACTGGAATGCGACGAATTGCACAAGGGCAGGAAGCGGTGGTTCTTCCTCTACTATTTTCACAGGTTGCACGGCGCTTACAACTGTCCATATCGGCGAAAATGTAGAGAGCATTCCCGCTTATGCGTTCGAGTATTACACAGGCCTTGCAAGCGTAGACTTTGGCGACAACTCTTCTCTTGTTTCCATCGGCGAGTGTGCGTTCGCTTACTGCACAAGTCTTGAAAGCGTCACGATTCCCGAAAGCGTGACTTCCATCGGCGGTTCTGCGTTCTATCATTGCACAAGCCTTAGAAGCGTAGACTTCGGCGACAACTCCTCACTGACCTCCATCGGCGGTTCTGCATTCTCTGATTGCACAAGCCTTGCAAGCATCACGATTCCCGAAAGTGTGACCTCCGTCGGCGCTTGGGCGTTCGCTTACTGCGAAAGCCTTGAAAGCGTCACGATTCCCGAAAGCCTGACCTCCATCGGCGCGAGGGTGTTCGAAGATTGCACGAATATCAAAACGGTTACCATGCCCACGTCGGCAATCGGCTCGATTCCGAAATCCGGTCTGCAAACTGTCATTTTGACAAGCGGAGATTCCATCGGCGATGAGGCGTTCCGAGATTGCACACGCCTTGAAAGCATCACGATGCCCGAAAGCGTGACCTCCATCGGCAGTTCTGCGTTCTATAATTGCACAAGCCTTGAAAGCATTATAATTCACGACGGCGTGACCTCCATCGGCAATGAGGCGTTCTATCATTGCACAAGCCTTCCGAGCATTTTCATTATCCCCGAGAGCGTGACCTCCATCGGCGCGAGGGTGTTCGAAGGTTGCTCCGGTATTGAAACAGTTCTTTTCAGCGGCAAAAGCAATTTGGAGACCATCGGCGATGGAGCGTTCAAAGGTTGCACAAGCCTTGAAAGCATCACGATTCCCGAAAGCGTGACCTCCATCGGCCAGTATGCATTCTCTGGATGCACAAGTCTTGCGATGGTCTATTGGAATGCGACGAATTGCGATACTGCGGGTAGTGATATCAATCCGATTTTCGAAGGTTGCACCGCGCTTACAACTGTCCATATCGGCAAGAATGTAGACAGTATTCCCGATAAGGCGTTCTATAAATGCACAAGCCTTGAAAGCGTAGACTTCGGCGCCAATTCTTTCCTGACCTCCATCGGCAATTATGCGTTCGATGGTTGCACAAGCCTTGAAAGCATCACGATTCCCGAAAGCGTGACCTCCATCGGCGAGTGGGTGTTCGCTTACTGCAAAAGTCTTGAAAGCGTCACGATTCCCGAAAGCGTCGCCTCCATCGGCGGTTCTGCGTTCGATAATTGCACAAGCCTTGCAAGCGTAGACTTCGGCGATAACTCTTCTCTTGCCTCCATCGGCAATTATGCGTTCCGAGGTTGCACACGCCTTGAAAGCATCACGATTCCCGAAAGCGTGACCTCCATCGGCAATTATGCGTTCGATGGTTGCACAAGCCTTGCAAGTATCACGATTCCCGAAAGCGTGACCTCCATCGGCTATTATGCGTTTTCTGGTTGCAAAAGTCTTGAAAGCATCACGATGCCCGAAAGCGTGACCTCCATCGACAATTATGCGTTCGCTAGTTGCACAAATCTTGCGACGGTCTATTGGAATGCGACGAATTGCACAAAGGCAGGAAGCTTTGATTCTTATTTTTACTATTATATTTTCAATAGTTGCACGGCGCTTACGACTGTCCATATCGGTGAAAATGTAGAGGGCATTCCCGCTTATGCGTTCGGTGGTTGCACAAGCCTTGCAACGGTCTATTGGAATGCGACGAATTGCAAGACAGCAGGAAGCTATGACCATCTGATTTTCAGTGGTTGCACGGCACTTACAACTGTCCATATCGGCAAAAATGTAAAGCGCATTCCTGCTTCTGCGTTCTCTGGATGCACAAGCCTTGAAAGCGTGTATATCACGAACCTGAAAGCATGGTGCGAAATCGACTTCGGAGGCTCAAGCGCCAACCCGCTTTCAAACGGCGCAGCGCTCTATTTGAACGGTGCCCCCGTAACGGATTTGAACGGTTTTTCGGAGATTACGGAAATCAAACAATATGCGTTTACTGGTTGCACAAGCTTTGAAAACATTACGATTCCCGAAAGCGTGACCTCCGTCGGCAATTATGCGTTCTATAATTGCACAAGCCTTGAAAGTATCACAATTCCCGAAAGCGTGACCTCCATCGGCGGTTCTGCGTTCTATGGTTGCCCCATTACGACGGCTACCATGCCCACGTCGGTAATCGGCTCGATTCCGAAATCCAGTCTGCAAACCGTCATTTTGACAAGCGGAGATTCTATCGGCAATAGTGCGTTCTATGGTTACACAAGCCTTGTAAGCATCACGATTCCCGAAAGCGTGACCTCCATCGGCAATGATGCGTTCTATCAATGCACAAGCCTCGTAAGCGTAGACTTCGGCGATAACTCCTCACTGACCTCCATCGGCAGGTATGCGTTTTCTGGTTGCACAAGCTTTGAAAACATTACGATTCCCGAAAGCGTGACCTCCGTCGGCAATTATGCGTTCTCTGGATGCACAAGCCTTGAAAGTATCACAATTCCCGAAAGCGTGACTTCCATTAGCGATTATGCGTTCTCTGGATGCACAAGCCTTGAAAGTATCACAATTCCCGAAAGCGTGACTTCCATCGGCAATTATGCGTTCAATGGTTGTCCCATTACGACGGCTACCATGCCCACGTCGGCAATCGGAAAGATCCCGAAATCCAGTCTGCAAACCGTCATTTTGACAAGCGGAGATACCATCGGCTATAGGGCATTCTCTGGTTGCACCAGCCTTGAAAGTATCACGATTCCCGAAAGCGTGACCTCCATCGACGATGAGGCGTTCCGATATTGCACAAACCTTGAAAGCGTAGACTTCGGCGATAACTCCTCACTGACCTCCATCGACTGGTATGCGTTTTCTGGTTGCACAAGCCTTGCAAGCATCACGATTCCCGAAAGCGTGACCTCCATCGGGAATGAGGCGTTCTATAATTGCACAAGCCTTGAAAGTATCACAATTCCCGAAAGCGTGACCTCCATCGGCGGTTCTGCGTTCTATGGTTGCCCCATTACGACGGCTACCATGCCCACGTCGGTAATCGGCTCGATTCCGAAATCCAGTCTGCAAGCCGTCATTTTGACAAGCGGAGATACCATCGGCGAGAAAGCATTCTACAATTGCACAAGCCTTGAAAGCATCACGATTCCCGAAAGCGTAACCTCCATCGGCGATGAGGCGTTCCGATATTGCACAAACCTTGAAAGCATCACAATTCCCGAAAGCGTGACCTCCATCGGCGATTGGGCGTTCTATTCCTGCACAAGGCTTGAGACGGTCTATTGGAATGCGACGAATTGCACAAAGGCGGGGAGTAGTTATGTTCCGATTTTCGAAGATTGCACGGCGCTTACAACTGTCTATATCGGCGAAAATGTAGAGGGCATTCCCGCTTCTGCGTTCTATAATTGCACAAGCCTTGAAAGCGTATACATTACGAATATAAAAGCATGGTGCGCAATCGACTTCGGAGGCTCAAGCGCCAATCCTCTTTCAAACGGCGCAGCGCTCTATCTGAACAAAGCCCCCGTAACGGATTTGAACGGTTTTTCGGAGATTACGGAAATCAAAAATTATACATTCTCTGGTTGCACAAGCCTTGCAAGCATCACGATTCCCGACAGCGTGACCTCCATCGGCGCTTGTGCGTTCTATAAATGCACAAGCCTAGAAAGCATCACGATTCCCGACAGCGTCACCTCCATCGGCAATTATGCGTTTTCTGGTTGCACAAGCCTTGCAAGCATCACGATTCCCGACAGCGTCGCCTCCATCGGCATTTATACATTCTATGGTTGCACAAGCCTTGCAAGCATCACGATTCCCGACAGCGTCGCCTCCATCGGCAATTATGCGTTCTATGGTTGCGCAAACCTTGCAAGCATCACGATTCCCGACAGCGTCGCCTCCATCGGCAATTATGCGTTCTATGGTTGCGCAAACCTTGCAAGCGTAGACTTCGGCAACAAGTCTTCGCTTACCTCCATCGACGGGTGGGCGTTCTATGGTTGCAAAAGCCTCGTAAGCGTAGACTTCGGCGCCAATTCTGTGCTGGCTTCTATTGGCGAACGGACATTCTACGGTTGCGCAAGCCTTGAAAGCATCACAATTCCCGAAAGCGTGATCTCCATCGGCGGTTGGGCGTTCTATTACTGCACAAGGCTTGCGACGGTCTATTGGAATGCGACGAATTGCACAAAGGCGGGGAGTGAATCCTATCCGATTTTCAGAGGTTGTACCGCGCTTACAACTGTCTATATCGGCGAAAATGTAGAGAGCATTCCTCAATATGCGTTTTATGGTTGCACTGCGCTTACAACTGTCTATATCGGCGAAAATGTAGAGAGCATTCCCAATTATACGTTCCGAGATTGCACAAGCCTTGCAAACGTATATTACGGCGGGAATCCGACACAATGGGGACGGATTTCGATTGGCACGAATAACTCCAATTTGATAAATGCCGCCCGCTATTATTACTCCGAAGGAACGCCGAGCGCGGAGCAGTGGGCAAAAAGCGAAAATTGGTGGCACTATGACCCCGACACGGGTGAAATACAAATTTGGAAAAAGGAGAGTTAACTATGGACAGCGAAACAACATCAGCGCTCATTGCCTTAGCGGGAGTCGTCTTTTCGGTGATAGTGTCATTTATCGTATCTATGGCGACAACGAGATTTAATTACAAACAGCTCTTTGCGGAAACCGTTTCCAAGAACAGGATGGAATGGATCAATGTTTGGCGGGAGAACATTTCGACCTTCCTCGCCTGCGCCGAGGTTTTGCACAAGCCGTCAAGCACAGCACCAAGCGGGAGCCGCGCCCAGAAGGAAGATGAGATACGTTTCAAGCTATACCATGCAAGGGCGATGATCACTTCCCGCCTCAATATGGAAGAGGAGTTGCATAAAATCATGTTCTCGGCGATCAATACCCTTGATTGGTCGCCGAACAATAAGGAATTCGCGGCACAGCGGGAATACATTCTCGAAACCGCGCGGCAGATTTTAAAGCCCGAATGGGAGCGTGTGAAGCACGAAGCCAAAGGAAAAAACAAATAAGGAGAATACAAAATGTGTAAGAACAGAGAAGAGAAAGATTTGTATAAGCAACTTGCGAAATGGCCTTCTATTATCATCACGACAATTATAGTATTGCTTTCAATTATATTTGTTGTTTTAGGTTGTTGGTTTGGCACCAATATCGTAGAAATTGTCGCTATTTGTTGCCTCTGCGCCCTCGGGATTTGCGGCATGATTTGCGCTACGATTGTCCTTGTGAAATTGTTTCAATCACGCAAACGCTCCGAACCGTCGGAAGAGACCATGGACATTTTGCGAAGCGCGTACAAAGACGTCTTTTCGAAATAACAAGTCCGATTTACACCCATATATTATAACCATAGGATGGAGAGCAAAAGAGCAAAGAAAGGGGCTGACAGAAAGTCGGTCCCTTTTCTCTGTCCGAAAACACCGCAGGAGGGCGCCTTGAAAACCTATCATTCTATGGCAGAAGCATTGCCTTTTCTCATCGAAGGGGCATACCATGTCCGCATCGTAAGGGAGATTTTGTTCGAACTCTACCATCTCGAACAGCTCCTTGCGTGCGGCGAAAAAGAGAGCGCGGTCGTCATTCTCGAAACGGAACACGACTACGCCGTCGCGGAGGGGCAATACCGCCTCACCTCGCGCATTCCCGAATCGCGGGAGAAACTCGAAGCGGATGGCGAAACGTGGCTTAAAACCGTGTACATCACGGACGACGCGGGCAACGGAATCGTGAGTTTTCAACGCGCTCCGCTCCGCACCGAGAAATAGCCCTACGTTCCACGACTGCCCCGCCCCATACGGGGAGAATGCCCCCGCCCGCCTCGTGCCGAGTGGGGGCCTTTCTTGTGGCGAGGGAGAGAATGTGCGCACCGCCGCCGAAAACCGTGTCCCAAAGTCAGATCGTTCCGCACGGAACACACAAAAATCAATCGAAAGGAGAAACCATCATGCCCAAAAAGACAGACAAGAAACCCCAAAGACCCGCCGCAAAGCGCCCCGCAGTCAAGACCATCGACCAGATGACCTTCGCGCGGCTCATATCCCAACGGCTCGACCTCAAGCTCACCGACGTCATCAACGTCATCGAAGAAGAGCAGAAGATGACGATGGAATACGTCAAGATGGGCTATAAGGTCATCAAAAAGAACTATCTCACCATCGAGGGCAGGTTCTTCGAGGGAAAGAAGAACTGGACAAGCCCCCTCAACGGAAAGACCTACTCCCTGCCCGCAAAGACCCGCGTCCTTGTCCGCGTCGGCGTGGGATTCAAGCACTTCATCGAAAACAAGAAGATGCCCGAAAAGCTCTGCCGCTTCGTGGCGAGCGCGGACACCCCCGCAGAGACGGGCGCCGCATGAGAAAAAGCAGCCGTATTCACGGCTACTTTTTTGGAAAAACGCGTTAGAAGTTCGTAGAAACGGGGTATATGCTATTTGGAGGATTAGACGATATCGCCCAATCCTACTAAACTATTCGGGAGGTGATAGATGGCTATCACACTCAATCATAGCTCGCGGACAGCTTGATTATCAGTCCGCAAGAACTCTCATCTCTGATGTGGCCCCCGCACTTACGGCGGACTACATCATCCGCGCATTGGACAAAAAAACGTCCGAGCAACTTCATATCAAGGTAAACGACCATAATACAGAAACATGGTCCTTCGACTTGGATATGCAGACGCTCTATGCGCGCGACTCCGTTTTGTTGGAATTAAGCAAAAACCGTGTCGTGGCAGACCCGCGCTTCAAAGATGCGATTGTCGACTACCTGTATAACGAATACAGGGACTGCAAGGCGCAAAGCGCGGTCAGGTCCATCCATCACGGGCTTGGTTGGAAGGTTTTAGACGGACAGGAACTGTTCCTCTATGACCAAAATGCCATCGGGTCGTCCGTTTCGTACTCCGACCGCAAGGGCTTCAAGTTCCGAAGCGGCGACGAAGCACAGTATAAGGACTTCCTTCGTAATGCGGTGTACCCCGTTCCGACGCTTGCGCTTGCCATGACGCTCGGCTATGCCGCGCCCGTCATCTCGCGCTTGCAGAACACGGTGCCCGATCTCCGCACGGTGATCGTCAACCTCTGCGGGGCGTCGAGTACGGGCAAGACGACGGCCGAAGAGCTTCTCGTGAGCGCGTTCGGCTGCCCCGCCGTCACCAACGGCGAAGGCCTGATTCATCCGTTCTTTGCCACTACGAACGCGATCTTCGCGGCGATGGAAGGCATCAACGGATTGCCGATCGCCCTCGACGATACGACGGCGAATGACCGCCTCGACCTGCATTCCCTCATCTACACGTTGGCAACGGGCGAAGAAAAAGCCCGTTGCAATTCAGACGGTACGAGAAGGGAAAGCCGCGGGAATTGGAGCGGCCTCGTCGTCATCTCAAGCGAAACGCCCATTCTCGACAACGGCAATCTGACGCAGGGGCAGAACGTGCGTGTCTTGCAGACGCAGGGCATCACTTGGACGCCCGACGCCGCGACCGCAGAGCTTATCAAGCGCACCGTGCGTGAGAATTACGGCTTTACGGGCTATGACTTTGCTAAACACCTCGGTAAAATCAAAGAAGGCGACCTCTACGACTGCTATGTGCAGTCGAGGGAGCGCGTCCATGCCCTCATGACGGTAAGGGATAGTCTCTCGGACCGTCTCGAGGAAAAGTACGCGGCAATCTATCTCACCGTCGGACTTATGAACGAATGCTTTGCCTTGACCCTCAACGCGGATGAGCTTCTGTCTATCATGTTGAAGCCCGAACAGGAAAACGTCGCCGAGCGCGACATCTCCTTGAAGGGTGAGACGGCGATTCGAAGCTTCATCGCGGAAAATCGAAAGCACTTCGACTGGACGCGCTATAATGAGAGCGTGAAGTACGAAACGCTGGAGACGGGCGGCTCGGGAAGCTATTACGGCGCTGTCCGTATGTCGAAAGAGGTCTATATGTTCAGCCAAAAGGTTGACGAAGTCCTTAAATCGGCGGGCATCTTCGAGACGACAACGGTCAAAAAGCGTTGGAAGGAACGCGGGCTTACAAAATGCGACACAGGTCGCTATGACTGTAAGTTCGACGGTACGCGTGCGATCCACTTCATTTTCAAAGAGGGAATTTCGTATTATCCCGATTTGGAACCAATGGAAGCGCAGCCGCCCGTGTCCGAACCCGCTCCTTTGCAGGAAGCGCCGATCAGCGACTATGCCGTGGACGATACCGAGGCCATTGAAGAGATCTTCCGAGGTGAAGCATGATAGAACCTATCCGCTTTTCCGAAGAAGAACTGAAACGCCGCAGGGGAGACATTACGCTCCCCTATGTGGACGCCCACGGCCTTCCTGACGCCATCCAATCCAAGCTCAATACAGCGATTGCTAACATTCTGACAAAACGCCGCAAAGACGGCAAAGGAGATACAGATGAGAAATCTTGACAACAATGAACTCGACGCCTTAAAGCGTCAACTCAACTTATTGACGAAGCGAACGCGGAGATAAGAAGCTCCGTACCGTCATCTACGCCCGCAAGAGCGCAGAGGACGAAAAGCAGACCTCGCTCTCAACGCAAATCGCGCAATGCAAGGAATTCGTTGCCCGATACGGGGACCTGCTCGACCTCAAAAGTATCTACCAAGAGGACGACCGAAGCGGGATGTTTGCCGATAATCGCACCGAGTATCTCAAGATGCTTGCGAGTGCGGAGCGCGGTGAGATCGACGTCGTGGTCGTGATGAAGCTCGACCGTTTGGCACGCGATTTAGCGGATGCAACAGCGGCAATCAAGCTCCTGAAATGCTACTGTTGTACCCTTCTTGCGGGCGACGACGTGAATAACGCCGATACCGCAGAGGGAGAATTCATGCGAAGCATCCTTCTCGCGCAGAACCAATTCCATGCCCGTCGTGTTGCAAGCGATGTCATCAAGACGGACTGTAACATCGCCAAGCAGGGAAAGACGGTCGGCGGTGTCGCCCCTTACGGACTGAAAACCGTAGACAGGCACTATTACATCGACGAAACCGAGGCTCCCGCGATTCGTCTCGCATTTCAGATGATTGCAGACGGCAAGAGCTATCAGAGCGTCATCGAAAAGCTGACGGAGCGCGGCTACCGCACGAGAAACGGCGAGAAGTTCAGCTATTCCTCGCTCAACGCCATCCTCCGAAACGAGAAGTATTTCGGTACCTACATCTACAACCGCGAAGGCGGCAAAAAGAAGAAGCACCGCGTCCTTCTCGAACACGTCGATGAAGTCCGAATCGACGAACACATTGAACCCATCATCGACAAATCATTGTTCGATAAAGTTCAAAGTATTCTCGACAAGCGCAAAAACGAGTGCCGTCCGCATATAGATGCGAGCAACTACCTCTTGACGGGGAAGCTGTTCTGCAAGGCGTGCGGCGGCCCGATGAGCGGCGGTTCTTCGACGGCAAGCGGGAGAGGTAAGCGAAAATACCGCAATTACTGCTGCTTGAAGCATCAAAAGCGATACGGCAGCACTTGCACGACAAAGAACGTCAACGCAGACTATTTGGAGTCTGCGGTGAAGTCCGTCATCGCGGAGAGTGTCAACGGTTATCTCAAAAATGCTTCCAATGCAGAGGCGGTCGCAACTTGCCTCAATGCGCCTCTCCAAAAGGAGCGCGCGGAACTCTCCAGAAGGGCCTTTGACCTTGACGGCGAGATCGACAAGCTAATGAGCCGCGCCGCAAATACGGCGAATGCCGCACTCGTACAAAGATACGAAAACAAAGCGGCAGAATGCGCAAAGACGCAGGAAACGCTCAAAGCAAGAATTGCCGAAATAGATGCTTCAAAGGCCTTGACCTCAGACATGGTATGCGGGAAATCGCTCGAAGCAGAGGAACTCTTCGCTTCCGACGAGGACGCGAGGACGCTCATCGACCTCTTCATTGACCGCATCGAAATCGACGAGACGCGCGACGAAATTCAAATTACATTTCGTCAATAAGGAAAAATGCGCATAGCTCAAACGGGCTATGCGCTCATTTTATACTGTAAAACAGGAGGAACCAAATGCCAGCCATCAATGCAGTTGCCTATGCGCGGTTTTCGTCGGACAGGCAACAGGAATCAAGTATCACCGTCCAGCTCGCAGACATCCGCAAGTTCTGCGCGAGCCATCAGATCCATCTCATCCGCGAATATGTGGACGAGGCGCAGACGGGAACGAACGCCAACCGCAAGAGTTTTCAGCAAATGGTGCAGGACGTGAAGGAGAGAGAATTTCAGCTCATCATCGTGCACCGCATGGACAGGTGGGCGCGCAACGTGGACGACGGGAGATATTACAAAAAATACTTCAAGAAGTACGGCGCGAAGATCGTCAGCGCGATCGAGGGCTTCAACGAGACGCCCGAAGGCGAGTTCTACGAACTCATGTCCATGGGAATCGCCGAACTGTATTCCAAAAAGCTCGCACGGGAATGTGCCGCAGGGAAGGTCGCAAACGCGTTGGAGGGAAAAGCGCACGGCGGGACGCCTCTTCTCGGCTATGCCGTGCGGAACAAGCGCTACGTCATCGACGAACGGGAGGCGGAGGCGGTGAAGGTCATCTTCCAAATGGCGTTGGAAGGATACGGCTACGGCCAAATCCGCGACTACCTCAACAAACACGGCTACCGCCATTCGGACGGACGTCTCTTCTCGGCGCACTTCTACGACATCCTGCGCAACCGCAAATACATCGGGGAGTACGTCTACAACCGCACCGTCTCCAAAGACGAAAACGGCTACCGCAACAACCATAAAAACCGCGCCGAACAGGACATCATCCGCTTGCAGGGCGTCATGCCGCAAATTATCGACACGGAGACCTTCGAACGGGTGCAGGCGATGCTCGATTCCCGCAAGGCGACCAGTCTCTATACGCCCAAACGCAAGGCGGGGAAAATGCTTCTTTCGGGGCTTCTTCTCTGTGCCGAATGCGGACGGGCGATCTGCGGTTCGACGGCGAGCGGAGACGGCTTCCGCTATTCCGTCTACCGTTGCGGGGCAAAGGGTCTCACCTGCTCCACGCGCACGATAAACAGCCGCTATCTCGACGAATACGTCCATACTCTGCTCACGGGGTGCCTCTTCAAGCCCGAAAACGCCAATCAATTTGAGGAATTCGTCCGCGACTGCTACATCCGCGCATATTCGGCGCTTCGGGAGAAGTGGAACGCGCTGAACGGGGTCGCCAAAATCACGGAGGAAAAGATCGCGGGCTTGGAAAACGAATTGTGCGGAGAACAGACCAAGCCGCTCCAACAGCTCGTCGAGGAACAGATCGACGCCCTGCAAGCCAATCTTCACAGGACGCAATACGAACAAGACCTCGTCGCAAAGGAGATAGAGGCCTTCCCCGACTACAAGCCGCTCCGCATCCGAAAGAACGTCAAAAAGTACGCCGAACGGCTCTCAGACAGGTCCTTCGACAACCTGCAACGGTGCTTTCAGGAACTCGTGCGCATCATCAAGATCGACAACGAGCGGGTCGCAATCACCTTTTCCTTCAACGTCCTCATGGATTCCTACACACCCATCACGGGAACGGTCACCGAGACGCGGGACTACATCGCCCGACCCGAAAACTTCTCCAAGCAGACGTTCGCCTTCTCCAAACTGCGAATTTCGGCAGAAT
>CANQOB010000034.1 GCA_947625385.1 uncultured Clostridia bacterium | reverse complement strand
TACAGCGGCATAGTTGTATCCTTCTTTTTCCGATACGAGAAAGATTGTGACGCAGACAATACGGGTACTCTACGCGGGCGCTCCTATTGTCGGAGCGTCCTTATTTTTTACCTTGGAGCATCGTCATGAAGAAAAAGAGGAATCCTGTACTTACATTTTTTTTGATCACGGCAATTCTTTGCGGTTTATTGCTGGTCACTGCAATCATACTATGGTGTACCGCTTCGTCCGACGCCGGGATGGAGACGGCGGCAACCATCGTTGCCATCATTGGGGGAGCCGGGTTGGGATCAGACTTGATCGCATATCTTGTCTATTGCATGTTTTCCTCGTCCAAGGTCGAAGAGCGCGAGGAAATTCGGCGCGAAAGCATGGAACGCCAAGAAAAAGAGCGGGAGGCTGAGCTCTGGAAATTACAGAATATCAAAAAAACGATCATCGTCAGCACAACGGCTAAAAAAGACAACGCAGTGACGAGAGGCGTTGTCGGCGGATTACTTTTCGGGGTCGCGGGAGCCGTGGTCGGAGCAACAACGGGGCATGAAAAAGTATATACGACTTTTTTGGTGATTTATACCGATGGCAGTCGGGAATCCGTGGAAGTCGAAAATGGAAGCAAGCTGTATGATCTTTACTTACAGCATTTAGAAGTGTGATTTCTCCGAATTTATGGGGAATGCTTTACGCGTAACGATTGTAAAAAATTATAGAAACCGTAAATTTTCGCCGAAAAACGGTTGACAATCGCGGAAAACGGTGATATTCTATATGTGATAAAGCAGAGGGCAACCCTCTCTCCGCATCGCGCAGCGGCGCGACGGGTCAACAGTTCGGGACTTTACGCGCACGGCGCGTGATCGTTTTTTCCGACGGGTTGCACTTTGCAGCCCGTTTTTCTTTGCCGCAAGGCAAATGCCCAAAAGGGCGCACAAAAACATTCAGAGAGGACTATGGCAGCCAACAGAAATCAAACGCAACTCAACAGCGACATCCGGGACCGTGAGGTCCGCGTCATTTCTTCGACGGGGGAGATGCTCGGCATCATGTCCTCGCGTGAGGCGCTCCGCCTTGCGGAGGACGAGGGGCTCGACCTCGTGAAGATCTCCCCGAACGCCGTGCCGCCCGTCTGCAAGATCATGGACTACGGCAAGTTCAAGTTCGAACAGGCGAAAAAGGAGAAGGAGAACCGCCGCAACCAGAAGGTCGTCGAGCTCAAAGAGGTGCAGCTCTCCATGACCATCGACGTGGGCGACATCAACGTCAAGGCGAAGCAGGCGACGAAATTTCTGGAACAGGGCAACAAGGTGAAAGTCACCATCCGTCTGCGCGGCAGGCAGATGGCGCACGCCAACCTCGCACGGGACGTCATCAACAACTTTGTCGAGATGCTCAAAGAGGTCTCGCAGGTGGAGAAGCCGCTCAACATGGAAGGGCGCAATCTCATTCTGATCTTGGGTCCCGTCAAGAAAGCATAACAACGGTAATCATCAATGGAGGATATACAGCAATGCCGAAACAGAAATCGCACAGCAGTTCGAAAAAGCGCTTCTGGCTCACCGGCTCGGGCAAAGTGAACAGAGCCCACGGCGGAAAGAACCACAAGGCGGAAACCAAGAACAGAAAGCGCAAGAGAAATCTTCGCAGGACGACCCTCGTCTCCGAGACGCAGGAGAATACCGTCAAGAGAATGATTCCTTACAAGGATTGAGGAGGGACATGCCATGAGAATCAAGAGAGGCGTCAACGCAGTCAAGAAGCGCAGAAAGATCTTCCGGCTCGCCAAGGGCTATTTCGGATGCAAGAGCAAGAACTACCGCATCGCGCGGCAGGCGGTGATGAAGTCGCTGCAATACGCGTATGTGGGCAGAAAACGCAGAAAGCGCGACATGCGCAGGCTTTGGATCGCGAGAATCAACGCCGAAGCGCGCGTGTTCGGGCTCTCCTATTCCAAGTTGATGCACGGGCTCAAGCTCGCGGGCATCGACCTCAACCGCAAATCGCTTGCCGAACTCGCCGTTTCCGACGGGAAGGCATTCGGCGCGATCTGCGAAAAAGCGAAAGCGGCGCTTTGACGCAACCGCAAAAAAGCCTTTCGTCGAAAGGCTTTTTTGCCGTTTACGGCTATGGTGATCGTTTCCAAACAGAATCCCGTTGTCAAAGCGCTTGCGGCGCTCAAAGAAAAAAAAGGTCGCCGCGAGCGCGGGACGTTCCTCGTCGAGGGCGAAAAGATGGTTCGCGAATGCAGGGCGAGCGATATGGAGATCGTCCTTGTCGCCGTCCGTGAGGACTACGAAGGCGAAGCGGAGGGGACAATCGTCCTCGGCAGAGACGCGTTTGCCGCCGTCTCGGACGAAAAGACCCCGCAGGGCGTCATCGCCGAGGTGAAGATTCCTCATCCCGCGGTGGCGCCGCCCGAAAAGAGCTGTCTTTTGCTCGACGGGCTTGCCGACCCCGCCAACGTCGGCGCCGTGATCAGGACGGCTGCCGCGGCGGGCTATCGGGAGATCTATCTCGCCGACTGTGCCGACCCGTATGCCCCCAAGAGCGTGCGGGCGTCCATGTCGGGCGTGTTTTACACCAAGCTCATGCGCGGCTCGCGGGAAGAGATCCTGCGCGCGCTCGAAAATGTGCCCATGATCGCGGCGGATATGGGCGGAGAGGACGTGTTTCCGTTCGTCCCGCCCGAAAAATTCTGCCTCTGCATCGGCAGCGAAGGCAGCGGGCTCTCGGACGATGTGAAAAAACGGGCGGATTTTACGGTCGCCATCCCGATGGAGGGCAGCGTCGAGAGCCTGAACGCCGCGGTCTCGGCGGGCGTTTTGATGTATTTTTTGAAAAAGAACAAGGAGAGTGAACTATGAGCGGTCATAGCAAATGGCATAATATCCAAGCGAAAAAGGGCAAGGCGGACGCCGCGCGCGGACGCCTCTTCACGAAGATCGGCAAGGAGATCGCGGTCGCGGCGAAGGGCAATCCCAATCCCTCGACCAACTCCAAGCTCGCCGACGTCGTTGCAAAGGCGAAGGCGGCGAACATGCCCAACGACAACATCGAGCGCGCGATCAAGCGCGCGGCGGGCGAGCTCGCGGGCAAGGACTTCAAGGAGCTCACCTACGAGGGCTACGGCGTCGGCGGTTCCGCCGTCATCATCACCACCCTGACGGACAACATCAACCGTACGGCGGGGGACATCCGCGCGATCATGTCCAAGTGCGGCGGCGCACTGGGGACGACGGGGAGCGTCTCCTATATGTTCGAGGACAGGGGGCTCATCGTCGTGGAGGCGAAGCCCGGGCTCACCGAGGACGAGGTCACCGAGCTGGCGATCGAGGCGGGCGCGGACGACGTTGTCCCCGTGGAGGACGCGTTCGAGGTGTACACCTCCGCAGGGGCGTTCTCCGAGGCGAGAAAATATCTCGAAGAGAAAGGGCTTACCTTCCTGCAAGCGGAGCTCACGATGATTCCGCAGAGCAAGATCACGCTCGAAGGCGAGAAGCTCGACCTCTTTTTGAAGATGCTCGACCGTCTCGAAGAGAACGACGACGTGCAGAACGTCTATCATAACGTCGACCTTCCCGAAGAGGAAGAGGAGGATTGAAAGGGTTTCGGCGAAAAGGTTTCGCGCGATTTGTTTTGCATGCGCAAAACAAATCGCGCGAGCGAATTAGCATGTATGCCTTAATTGACTTGGTTCCGATTGGAGGTTTCATCGGACAGTGTGCGTACCGTGGTGCGCAAATGCTGTGAAAAAGCAAAAAGCGTGGTTTTTGCTTTTTCCGTTATTTTAGAGCAAGGGGCGCGCGGCGGCATCGTTCGATGCCGCCGCGCTCTTTTCTTTTCGGCGAAACCTTTGTGGATAACGTTTTCGAAAGGCAAAGAGCGGATTTTTCAGGGGTACGAAAGAAAATTTCGGGTACTGGAAAAAATTTTTCGAAAATTTTTAGATTTTATCAAAAAAACACTTGACAAGCAGGGGGGGGTGGTATAATTATAAGTGCCGAAACGCGAAAACTTCGTGGATAACGGCGAATAAAACTTTTTTAGGAGGAATGTATGAACACCAAGAAATGGCTCACACTGGGACTCTCTGTGGCGCTCGCCGCCACCGCGGCGCTTGCTGCCTGCGCTCCCACGGAACCGAACACGCCGGATGAGGGCGACAACCCCTCAACTCCCCATGTCCACACCTATACCAAGTGGGACTACAGTGACACCGAGCACTGGCGCGTCTGCCCCGACGACGGCGAGATCGACGTCAGCACCCGCGCCAAGCACAGTTTTGACAGGGTGACGCACGTCTGTATCTCGTGCGGCTATGAGGAGCCGCACACCCACAGCTATACGGCATGGAGATACGATATCTTGCAGCACTGGAAGGTCTGCCCCGACGATAAGGCGATCGACGAGAGCACCCGCGGCTCCCACAACTATGTGGAGGGCGTCTGCGAAGATTGCGGGAGAAAAGAGCCCGAGATGTATGTCTATGGAGTTGGTAGAGAGGCTTTTGGGAACGTCGGACATTGGCCTACTGTGAGTGATATCAGAGGCAAGAAAGATCAATGGGTGAAGATGGAGCTCGGCGACGACGGTAAATACACCGCGGACGTCTATCTCACCCCGGATGCTCTGTTTGCTGTCGGCGATGCTGTTTCGCTCGTGCGCTACCCCGCCGCGGGGGATCCCGATGCGACAACGGGTGCCCTTCAAGTCGAGACGGCAAACACCTACACGGTCACCTTTGACCCCGCGGACGGGAGCGTCACCTTTGCCGTGCATGCGCATACATACGTATGGAAGTACGACGCGGACAGTCACTGGAAGGTTTGCTCGACAAAAGATCAGGCGGTCGACGAAAGTTCGAGGGGAACGCACAGTTACGACTCCGATACACATGCTTGCGTCTGCGGCGCCGTAGAGACGGTCTCCTGCGACCACAGCAAGGGATA
Organism: uncultured Clostridia bacterium; assembly: GCA_947625385.1. Taxonomy (GTDB): domain Bacteria; phylum Bacillota; class Clostridia; order Christensenellales; family Borkfalkiaceae; genus Gallimonas. Next base: position 12,910 of record CANQOB010000034.1, on the reverse strand, counting down.
TTCCTTCAATTATACAGAACTTCCAGAATGCAACGCCGAGGGCGGCACGCTGCAAAAGACCTGCCCCGACTGCAGCGATACGCAGGACGTACATTACGATAAGGGGTTTGGGACTGGATTGAGCAATACAGTGTCTCCTTCTTCCTTGACCGTGCTTACAAATGCAGGTACATACTATTTAAGGGGGGCAAATGGATTCAAGTTTGAAACGACTACGGCGGGAACCTATACGTTTCGTTTCGCGGGCAAGTTAATACCCGCGATGCAAGATGTGAAGTTGGATGGTTTTTACATTGGAGATACTTATCCCATGGCAATGATTCCCCCGTTGGTCGCAATAGCAGCAGGCAAAGACGGTACGCTATATGCCGCACAGATTGCAGCATATGGTGTTCAAATCGACGGATATGAGAGCGGACAAAATAAGCAATTCAATTCGTTGACGTTCACCGTCAAAGATACCGATGTGGCGGACGGCAAGAAGGTATGCGTTCAGGTAATATTCTATATTAGTAATAATTTGTCGGGCAGCGCACAGACCGATGGGTATTTGATCACGGTCGAATGCCCCGCGCCCGCCGCCGCTGCTTCCGCCCCCGCCGAAGTCGCCCTTATTCCCGACCGCAAGAACTAAATCGCTCATACATTCCCTTCTTCAATGAATTCGGTTTCCGCGAAGCAAACTTCGCGGAAACCCCCGAAAGGGGAATGCAAATAAAGAACTCCGCGCGGCGCAAAGTTCCTTTGCGCCGCGCTCTTTTTCTAAATTTTAAGGAAAAAGCAAAAACCACGCTTTTTGCTTTTTTGCGTGGGCGGCAGGGACCGCCGCACGCCCCCTCGCGGGTGCCACCGCTCATGTCGCGCCGCCGCTCACAGTGCACCGCACTGTTGAGCGAGAACTGCGGCGCTCCACCCAATTTGCCGAACCCTTTCGGCTTACTGTCCGATGAAACGAATAATCGCAACGAGCCAATTAAGGCATACACGCTTATTCGCTCGCGCGATTTGTTTTGCGCATGCAAAACAAATCGCGCGAAACTAATCGTTCGAAACCTACTCCCCCGCCTTAAAGTTATATACGGGTTTGATGATCTTTTCGATCTCCACGGTGGGGGAGATGAGGGAGACGATCTCCTTCATCGGCTTGTAAGCCATGGGGGATTCGTCGAGCGTGGACTCGGTGGCGGTCGTCGTGTACACGCCGCGCATCTCCTCGCGGAACTCCTCCACGGTGAACAGCTCCTTCGCCTCGCTGCGTTTGCAGATGCGTCCCGCGCCGTGGGGAGCGGAAAAATTCCAGTCCGCGTTTCCCTTCCCGTAGCCGAGGATGCACCCGTCCCGCATATTCATGGGAATGATGACGCGCTGCCCCTTATGCGCGGGAATGGCGCCCTTGCGGACGATATTGTCCTCGCCGATGAAGTTGTGCACCGTCTCGAATCTCTCGAACTTGCGCACTTTGAGGAACCGCGCGATCTCCTCGCACATCTTCAAGCGGTTCATGGAAGCGAACTCTTGGCAGAGTTTCAGATCGTGGAAGTAGTCGTCCCGCTCCGCGCCTTCGAGATAGCACAGCTCCGCGGGCGTCTTGCTCCGCCGCGCATATTTTGCGTTGACGGCGGCGATGGCGTCCGGAATCTTCTCGGGAGAGGACTTCAAAGCGGCGATGACCTTCTCCCGCTCCCCGGCGGCGCAGTTCTTACAGCTCTCGAACGCCTTTTTCATATAGATCTTGGCGACCTGCAACCCCAAATTCCGCGAGCCACTGTGGATGACGAGATACTTTTTCCCTTCCCCGTCGGCGTCCACTTCGATGAAGTGGTTCCCGCCCCCGAGCGTGCCGAGCGAGCCGTACAGCCGTTCGAGGTCGCGCAAAAGGGGGAAACAGCGCAGTCTCCCGATGAGCTCCTCCGCAAGGACTTCCTTCCGGACGGCGCTGCCGCTCGGGATATGCTCCTTGATGAAGCCGTCGAGGGCGCCGAAGTCGATGTCTATTTCGCCGAGTTCGGCGGTGAGCATGCCGCAGCCGAGGTCGACCCCCAACACGTTGGGAATGAGTTTGTCCCCGAGCTCGGCGGTGAATCCCACCACACAGCCCGTGCCGTAGTGCACGTCGGGCATGATTCGCACGCGCAGTCCCTCAAAAGCCTGCGCGCGGATGAGGTTGTAGATTTGGTTCACCGCCTCGGGTTCGATATTTTCCGTAAAAATTTTCAGATCGTACATGATGTTTTCCCCATAAAAAAGAGGACGGCAAGGCGCCGTCCTCCGTGAAAAACGCAGTTATTTGCGTTTTCCGAGTTCGGTCAAAGCGCAGCCCAAAAAATATTCCGCGACGGTCCCCTTCGCGACGAGCGCCCTCGTCTCTTCGGGCGCGTACCAGCGCGCCTCGGCAATTTCTTCTCCCAAGCTGATCTCCCCGTCCTCCGCGACGACGAGGAATCCGAGCATCAAAAGATCCTTCGCGTCATGATAGCGCGAGCCGAGATACTTCCATTTGACCGCGGAAAGCCCGGTCTCCTCTTTGAGTTCGCGGGGAATCGCCCTCTCCGCGCTCTCGCCCTTCTTGATGTAGCCCGCGAGGAGCTTGAATTCGTCCTCTCCCGTGTGCTTTGCGAGCAGGATTCTGTTCTCCGCACGGTCGACGACAGCCATCGATACGGCGATGGGGAAGAAGGGGAACTTAAATTTGCCGCATGCTTCGCAATAGGGCACGAGTCCTTCGTTTTCCATAAATCTCAGCGTGAGTTTTTTGCCGCAATCCCTGCAAAACATATTGTTTCCCTCCTATTTTTGATATTTCATACTATTTTATAATATTTTCAAACATTTGTCAACGGTTTTACGAAAAGTTTTCCGAAAATCGCCGTGCCGCCCTCCCGAAAAACTTTTCTTGCACAAGAAAGGGGAAAATACCCCCGCATTCCTTGACAGAACGGGGGAGAATATTGTATAATAAAACGTAATTTTGTTTGGTGCGCATCCAACGGAAGGAGTAAAAATGTTAACATCCATTTGCGGAATCAACTGGGGCGACGAGGGCAAGGGACGCATGGTCGACCTGCTTTCCGCCGATTACGATATCGTCTGCCGCTATCAAGGCGGCAACAACGCGGGTCACACCGTCATCAACGAGCGCGGGAAGTTCGTCTTGAACCTGCTTCCCTCGGGGATTCTTCGCGAAAACGTCGTCAATGTGCTCGGTTTGGGCATGGTCATCGACATCCGCCACCTCCATGAGGAGATCGGGCGTCTGCGCGCGCAGGGCATCAAGATCTCGCCAGAGAATTTGAAGATCAGCGACAGGGCGGTCATCACCATGCCCTATCATGTGCTCATGGACTGCCTCGAAGAGGACCGTCTCGCGGGCAAGAAGTTCGGCTCGACCCGCCGCGGCATCGCGCCCGCCTATGCCGACCGCTACATGAAAAAGACGTTCCGCATGGGCGAACTGCTCCATCCCGAGCTGCTCGCGGAGAAGATACAGGACATCGCGGAATGGAAAAATCTCACCGTCGCGGGCGGCTACCGCCATGCGCCCGTCACCGCGGAGGAGATCGCCGACTATTTCAGAACTTACGGAGAGCCTATCCGGGACTACATCTGCGACACGGGGCTCTATCTCAACGAGGCGCATGCGGCGGGCAAGAAGATCTTGTTCGAAGCCCAGCTCGGCGCCCTGCGCGACATTGACTACGGCATCATTCCCTTCACGTCGAGCTCTTCGACCATCGCGGCGTACGCGCCCATCGGGGCGGGCGTGCCCAATCTGAAACTCGACCGCTCCATCGGAATCATGAAGGCGTACTCCACCTGCGTGGGGGAGGGACCGTTCACCGCCGAATATTTCGGCAAGGCGGCGGAGGAGCTGCGCGCCGCGGGCGGCGAGTACGGCGCCGCGACGGGCAGACCGAGAAGGGTGGGACCCTTTGACGTGGTTGCCTCCCGCTACGGAATCCGCTGCCAGGGCGCAGACGAGATCGCGCTCACCAAGCTGGACGTCCTCTCGGGATATGAGCAGATCGAGATCTGCACCGCCTATGAGCTGGACGGACGCATCCTGCACGAGTTTCCCTATCCCGACGTTTTAGGCAGATGCAGACCCGTCTTTGAGACGGTCCCGGGCTGGCACTGCGACATCTCGCATTGCCGCAAGCCCTCCGACCTTCCGCAGGCGGCGCTCGATTACATCCGTCTCATCGAGAGCAAGTGCGGATGCAACATCACCTACGTCTCCGTCGGTGCGGAGCGCGACGAGTATGTCAGAATGAAATGACCGATGAAGCGCACGTTCTGCAAGATGCACGGAGTCGGGAACGACTATATTTACTTTGATTGTTTCGAAGAGGGGCTGCCCCGTCCCGCCGCGCTCGCAAAGCGGCTTTCCGACCGTCGGTTTTCCGTCGGCGGGGACGGAATCGTGTTGATCTTGCCGAGCCGCCGTGCGGACGCGCGGATGCGCATGTTCAATGCCGACGGCAGCGAGGGGAAGATGTGCGGCAACGCCGTCCGCTGCGTGGCGAAATATCTCTATGACGTCCGCGGCATGAAAAAGGAGACTTTCACGGTCGAAACGAAGTCGGGTGTGAAGCTCGTAAAATTGGTTCAGACGCGCAGGGGAGAGGCGTGCGCCTTCACCGTGGATATGGGCAGACCCGTGTTCGTTCCCGAAAAGATCCCCGCGCTGTTTGCGGGGGAGCGCGTCGTCGCGCAGCCCCTCGCCGTGGGGGGAGAGACGTACCGCGTCACCTGTCTTTCGATGGGCAATCCCCACTGCGTGGTGTTCGGGGACGACCCCGAAGGGCTCGACGTCGCCCGTCTCGGCGCGCTGTTCGAGAGCCATCCCGCCTTTCCCGAGCGGGTGAACACGGAATTCGTGCAGGTCTTGGGGGCAAACCGTCTGAAAATGCGCGTGTTCGAGCGCGGGAGCGGGGAGACCCTCGCCTGCGGCACGGGCGCGTGCGCCGCCGCGGTCGCGGCGGTGCTGTGCGGATACGCCGACCTCGGCGCGGACGTCTCGGTCTGCCTGCGGGGCGGGGAACTGCATGTCGTCTATACGGGGGAGACCGTCTTTTTGACGGGTCCCGCGCAGCTCGCCTTCACGGGCGTTGTGGAAATCCATTCGAAAGAGGAGAGAGTATGACAAAATATATTTTTGTGACGGGCGGCGTCGTCTCGGGACTCGGCAAGGGCATCACGGCGGCTTCCCTCGGAAGATTGCTTAAAATGCGTGGCTACAAGGTCGCATCGCAGAAGCTCGACCCCTATATCAACATCGACCCCGGCACGATGAGCCCTTACCAGCACGGGGAGGTCTTTGTCACCGAGGACGGCGCGGAGACCGACCTCGACCTCGGTCACTACGAGCGCTTCATCGACGAAAATCTGAATAAATTTTCCAATCTCACGACGGGAAAAGTGTATTGGAACGTGCTCAACAAGGAGCGCTGCGGCGAGTATCTCGGGCAGACGGTGCAGATCATCCCGCACATCACCAACGAGATCAAATCGTTCATCTATCAGGTCGGCAAGACGGCGGGCGCGGATATCGTCATCACCGAGATCGGGGGGACGACGGGCGACATCGAGAGCCAGCCCTTCCTCGAAGCCATCCGGCAGGTCGCGCGGGAAGTGGGCAGGGAGAACTGCTGCTACATCCACGTCACCCTCGTGCCCTACATTTCGGGCTCCTGCGAATTCAAGAGCAAACCCACCCAGCATTCCGTCAAGGAATTGCAGGGGATGGGCATCTTCCCCGACATCATCGTCGCCCGCGTGGACGAGCCGATGCCCGAATCCATCCGCGAGAAGATCGCCATGTTCTGCAACGTGGAACCCGAATGCTGTATCGAAAATCTTACGGTCCCCGTATTATATGAAGCGCCCATGATGCTCGAAAAGAGCAATTTTTCCTCGACGGTGTGCAAAATTCTGCACCTCGACCCCAAGCGCATCGACATGAGCGAATGGGAGGAGATGCTCGCGCGCATCCACGCCCGCAGCAAGACGGTGAAGATCGCCCTTTGCGGCAAATACGTCCAACTGCACGACGCCTACCTGTCGGTCGCCGAAGCGCTCGCGCACGGCGGGTACGAATCCGATTCGAAGGTGGAGATCGACTGGGTGGACACCGAGAAGCTCAACGAATCCAACGCGGAAGAGATTCTCGGCGGCGCGGACGGCATTCTGGTGCCGGGCGGCTTCGGCGGACGCGGCATCGAGGGCAAGGTCGTCGCCTGCAAATATGCCCGCGAACACAACGTTCCCTACCTCGGGCTGTGCCTCGGCATGCACATCGCCGCGATCGAGTTTGCGCGCAACGTCCTCCATATCGCGGACGCCAATTCCTCGGAGTTCTTCCCCGAGGGCACACACAGCGTCATCGACCTCATGCCCGACCAATACGGCGTGAAGCTCGGCGGCACGATGCGGCTCGGCTCCTATCCGTGCAAGGTCGTCGGCGCACAGATGAAGAGGGCATACGGCGCGGAGCTCATCCATGAGCGCCACCGCCACCGCTTCGAATTCAACAACGACTACCGCGAGATCTTCGAGCAAAACGGCATGAAGATCGCGGGCGTCTCTCCGGACGGGCGGCTCGTGGAGGCGGTGGAGCTCGACGCGAACGATTTCTTCATCGCCGTGCAGTTCCATCCCGAATTCAAGTCCCGCCCCAATGCGGCGCACCCGCTCTTCCGCGAATTCGTGCGCGCCGCCGTGAGACACAAAGAAAAGAAACCGTATGCAGATCAATGAAAATTTCCGCAATTTGCACGAAAGCTATCTCTTTTCCCGCATAGGGGAAGCGGTGAGGGCGTACGAACGGGAAAATCCCTCCAAAAGACCCATCCGCCTCTCCCTCGGAGATGTCACCCGCCCGCTGGCGCCCTGCGTCATTGAGGCGATGCACGGCGCGGTGGACGACCTCTCCCGCGCGGAGACCTTCCGCGGATACGGACCGGACGCGACGGTCTACGGATACGACTTTCTGCTCGACGCCGTCATCTCGCACTATGCGAAGCGGGGCGTGACGCTTTCCCGCGGGGAGATCTTCATCTCCGACGGCGCAAAATCCGACCTCGGGAACCTGCTCGACCTCTTCGAGAGGGACAACACCGTGCTCGTTCCGGACCCCGTCTATCCCGCCTATACGGACGCCAACCTCATGGCGGGGCGCACCGTCGCCTACGCCGCGGCGACGCCCGAAAACGGGTTTTTGCCCGTCCCGGACGGCAGCGTCGCGGCGGACATCATCTATCTCTGTTCGCCCAACAATCCGACGGGCGCCGTCTTTGACAGGGCGCGCCTGCAAGCGTGGGTCGACTATGCGAACGAGCGCGGGGCGGTCATCCTCTTTGACGCGGCTTACGAAATGTTCATCTCGGACGATTCGCTCCCGCACAGCATCTTCGAGATCGAGGGCGCGCGGGAATGCGCCGTCGAGATCTGTTCGTTCTCCAAGACGGCGGGCTTTACGGGCGTGCGCTGCGGCTATACCGTCGTGCCGTCCTGCCTGACGAGGCGGGGCTTTGAGCTGGGCAGGATGTGGAGGCGGCGGCAGACGACGAAATTCAACGGGGTCTCCTATGTGACCCAACGGGGGGCGGCAGCCGCGTTTTCGGCGCGCGGGGAGCGGGAGATCGCGGAAAATATCGCATATTACCGCGAAAACGCGCGTATGATCTCAGAGGCGCTCTCCGCCTGCGGCATCGGCTATGTTGGCGGGGTGCATTCACCGTACCTGTGGATGCGCTGTCCGCACGGCATGACGAGTTGGGAATTTTTCGACTATCTGCTCGAACATGCGGAAGTCGTGGGGACGCCGGGCAGCGGCTTCGGCGCCAACGGAGAGGGGTATTTCCGCCTCACCGCCTTCTCCTCGCATGAAGAGACGGCGGTCGCAATGCAAAGATTGACGGAGCTATTGAGACGATGAATAAGTTCAAAAAGGGCGCGGGAGTCCTTCTTCCCATTTCCGCTTTGCCGGGAAAGTACGGCATGGGGTCGCTGGGGAAGGACGCATACCGCTTTGCAAAGCTTTTATCGCACAGCGCGGTCAAATTCTGGCAGATTCTGCCCCTTGCGCAGACGGGAGATCTCCATTCTCCCTTTGCCGGGGTGGCGTCGGATTCGGGGAATCCCTATTTTCTCGACCTCGACATCCTCGCCAAGGACAAGCTCCTCACCAAGGAGGAGCTCAAAGGGGCGCGCAGCCGCCGAATCGACTACGACAGTTTGGGCACGGAGCGCATCCCGCTCCTTCGCACGGCGTTTTCCCGCTTCAATTTCGACAGCAAGTCCTTCCGCAACTATATCGCAAGCGGTGCGAGCGAGAATTACGCGCTGTACATGACGGCAAAGACGGTGTACGGCGGCTCCTTCCGCGATTGGGACGAGCCCCTCAAACGGCGCGACCCCGAGGCGCTCGAACATCTTCGCACCGAACATCACGAAGAATATCTCTTCTGGAATTTCCTGCAATATGAATTCCATAAGCAGTGGAGCGCCCTTCGCCGCTACCTCAAAGGGGTGGGGGTGAAGCTCATCGGCGATCTGCCCTTCTATTGTGCCGCGGACAGCGCGGACGTCTGGGCGCATCCCGAGCTCTTCGCGCTCGACGAATCCCTTCAGCCGCTCACGGAGCGCATTCCCGGCGGCGCGGCGGAGGCGGCGGGCTACGATTGGGAAGCCAACGCCAAAGAGGGGTACGCTTGGTGGAAAGCGCGCGTCGAGGACGCGCTCACAAAGTACGATTATGTGCGAATCGGCGGATTTTCGCAGTTCCCCGCCGCCAAGGAAGCCTTCCCCGCGGCGGACCGCATCATCGCCGAAGATCTGCAAACCGATCTCACCGAGAGCCTTCGCTCCATCGGCGCGGTGAATGCGAAAGTGCTTCTGTTCGCCTTCGACGGGGACGAAAACAACGCCAATCTGCCGCACAACTTTGCGGGCAGATGCGCCGTCTATACGGGAACGCACGACAACGACACCGTTTCGGGCTACTTTTCCTCCCTCTCCGCGGAGGAATTCATCCTTCTCCGCTCGCGAATCGCGCTCGAGCTCGAGCGGCTCTCGATGACCGTCCGCCTCGGCGCGGACGAGGGGAGCTTGCTCGACGCGCTCATCCGTCTCGCCCTCGGTTCGGATGCGGAGATCGCCGTCTTTCCCATGCAGGACGTGTTGGGACTCGACAGCGACGCGCGCATCAATCTCCCCGGGACGACGTCGGGGAACTGGCAGTTCCGTCTCGATCGGCAACCGTCCGCCCATGAAATGGGTCGGTTGAAAAAATTTATAAAAATTTATCGGAGGTAAGTTCTATGGCAAAAGAAAAGAAGGGCTTCTTCAAGGAGTTCAAAGAATTCATCACGCGCGGCAACGTCCTCGATATGGCAGTCGGCATCATCGTCGGCGGCGCATTCACGGCGATCATCACCGCGCTCGTCAACGGTATTCTGACGCCCCTTCTGCAAATGATCGGTGTCGGCGACGACGGCTTCGGCGCGCTCCAAGTCGTGCTCAACCAGGCGGCATACAGCGCCAATCCCGAGACGGTGACGCCCATCATCCTCGACTTCGGCATCGTCATCTCCGCGATCGTCACCTTCCTTCTCACCGCGCTCATGCTGTTCACGATCGTGTACACGGTCAACCACATCCATGCGCACATCGAGAAGTTGAAGGCGAAGAAAGCCGCGGAAGAGGCCGCCGCCGAGCCCGCTCCCGAACCCGCACCCGAGCCCGTTCCCGCGGCGCCCACGGTGGAAGAGCTGCTCACCGAGATTCGCGACCTTCTGAAAAAGGAATAACGCAAAAAACCGAAAAAGGGACGCACTGCGTCCCTTTTTTCCGTCACAAAAAATGGGTGTTTGCCGTATGATACTAATATGCGCATCTGTTTTGTGCCGGGCGGCGGGCTCGACGAGTATTCCAAAAAATTCATCCGTTCGGACATCACCGTCTTTTCCTTTCAGGCGTTGGGCGAAGTGAGCTACGAACGCGAACTCAAAGGACAGACCAACCTCTTCGAGGACGTCGCGCTCCTGTCCAAAGAGGGGAAGAACGTCGTGATCGCGGGCTGTTTTACCGACGCGCGCGGCATGAAGCGCAAGAGCGCCGTCGTCGCGGAAAAGGGGAGGATTCTCGGCGTTTCGGACATGGCGTTCCGCGTCGACGGGGGAAACTATCGCTGCGGCGCGGGGGTCAAGATCTACGATACGGGCGTGGGGAAGGTGGGGGTCATCGTCGCGGAGGACTTCTACTTCCCGCGCGTTTTGGAGACGCTCTCCGTCTGCGGCGCCGAGCTGGCGGTCTGCATCTTCGAGGAGCTGGACGGCAGTCTCGAACAGGTGCTCATGCGCTCCTACGCCTTTTTGTACGGGATTCCCGTCTGCATGTGCGCTTACGGCTACGCGCAGGCGGCGGACATCGGCGGAAAGCTGCGGTTCGCTTCCCCGCGCTCTCCCGCTGCGTTCGACCTCGAACGCGAGCAGGAATATCATCTCGTGGAGATGCGCCAGCGCGGGTTCTTTCACAAAAAAAAGTCAGGGTTCTGAGCCCCGACTTCCCAAAAGAACAGCATAAAAGGAGAGCGCCCGCTCTCCTTTTGCGTTATCTGATCTCTCTGCAACAGGTGCAGGCGAGCGCTCCCGGTCCGATGTGACAGGAGACGGAGAGCGAGAGGGGGTCGACGAAGGTCACCGGGAGCCCGAAGATGCCTTCCAGCTCCGTCTTGAAGATGTTCGCCTCCTCCTCGTTGTCGGTATGCGCGACCTGAATGACCATCTCGCCCGCCGCGCGGTACTCCTTGAAGCGGGTGGCAAGGTCGCTCCTGAGTGCCTCGATCATCACCGACTTCGCCTGCCGCATCGTCTGCACCTTGCGGAAGGCGTCGAGCTTTTCCCCTTGGATCTGAAGCACGGGCTTGATCTTGAACAGCGAGCCGATGAGCGCCGCCGCGGGGGTGAGTCTGCCGCCCTTTTTGAGATATTTGAGCGTCGTGAGCGTGATATAGATGCTGCTGTCGAATTTGGTTTTCAGCAAGATCTCCTTGATCTCGGCAGCCGATTTTCCCTGTTTTGCGAGCGCCATCGCGTCGAACACGCTGCGCTTTTGGGTGACGGAAATGCGCTGGTTGTCCACGACATGGACTCTTCCGCCGTAGTCCGCCGCGAGTCTCTCCGCCGTGTGGCAGGACTCCGAGAGCCCGCTGGACATGGGGATGTGCACGATCTCCGCGTCCTCCTCCTTCAAGAGGGAATCCCACAGCTCGGTCACCGCGGCGACGGAGGGCTGCGACGTGGAGACGGAGGCGTCCGCCTTCAAATGCTCGTAAAATTCGCTCTGGGTCAGGTTGATGTCCTCGAAATATTCCACGCCGTCGATGAGAAAAGGCATCGGAATGACGGAGATCCCGAGTTCTTTCGCCTCCGCCTGCGTGATGCCGCTGTTGGAATCCGTTACGATCTTGACGTTCATATCTTTCTCCGTTGCGTTCGACAAATCATTCATTTTGTCAACAAATCTATTATACTCTATCATGTGAGGGTTGTCAAGAAAATATGTCGGTTTGCGGGAAAAAATAAAATGTGTGAACATTTGACAAGGCGGCGGACGGGGTTGTATAATAGTTTCATCGAACCGTGGAGGCGCACGATGTTTGAGATCTTGGAAAAACAGCAGCTGGCTGCGGGAACCGTCCGCATGCGCATCTTTTCGCCGCTCGCAGCCCGCAGGGCGGAGGCGGGGCAGTTCGTCATTCTCCGCGCCGAAGAGGGGGGAGAGCGGATTCCGCTCACCATTTCCGATTTCGACCGCGCGAAGGGAACGGTCGACGTCATCTATCAGGTCGCGGGGGCGACGACGATGGCGCTCGACGCCAAAGAGCAGGGGGAGACGCTCCCCGACGTCGTGGGACCGCTCGGCGTGCCGACGGACACCGAGGGCGTGCGCCGCGCGCTCGTGGTCGGCGGCGGCGTGGGCTGTGCGATCGCGCTTCCCGTCGCAAAAAAACTCCGCGCAAAGGGGGCGGACGTCACGTCGGTCATCGGATTCCGCAGCCGCGAACAGATCATTCTCGAAGAGCAGTTCCGCGGTTTGGGGAGGCTCTTTGTCGTCACAGACGACGGGAGCTACGGGGAAAAGGGCAACGTCTGCGCGCCGCTCTCGCGCATTCTGACCCAAGGCGAGCGCTTCGACGCGGTGTACGCCATCGGTCCGCTCGTCATGATGAAGTTCGTCGCCGAGGCGACGAGGCAATACAAGATTCGCACGGTGGCGAGCATGAATCCCATCATGATCGACGGCACGGGCATGTGCGGCTGCTGCCGCGTGCGCGTGGGCGGGGAGATGAAATTCGCCTGTGTGGACGGACCGGACTTCGACGCGCACGCGATCGATTTCGACGAGGCGATCGCCAGAAACAGGGCGTATCTCGACTTCGAATCCCGCGCCCGCGAGCGCGCCTGCAACTTGCTCAAAAAGGGGGATGTCTGACATGGCGGAAAGGAACATGAGCGAAAAGAGGCATACCATGCCCGCGATCGACCCTCAAAAACGCATTTTGAGCTTTGACGAAGTTGCCCTCGGATATGACGAAATAACGGCGTCGGAAGAGGCGAAACGTTGCATCGGATGCAAGACGCATCCGTGCACCCAAGGCTGCCCCGTCGGCGTGGACATCCCCGCCTTTTTGCACCTTGCCGCAGAGGGAAAGTTCGAAGAGGCTTACGCCGTCCTTCGCGAGACGTCCTTCCTCCCCGCCGTGTGCGGAAGGGTCTGCCCGCAGGAGACGCAGTGCGAGGGGAAGTGCACGCGGGGCGTCAGGGGCGAGCCCGTCGCCATCGGAAGGGTGGAGCGGTTCGTTGCCGACCGCTGCCATGCCGCCGTCACCTCGAAGGCTGCGCCCGAC